>SPBW01000066.1 GCA_004525685.1 Candidatus Atribacteria bacterium | reverse complement strand
GGCCTCGAACAGGGTGAGCTCGGGCACGGGCTCGCCGTCTGCATCTTTCGCCTCGCGGACAACGACGGCGAGATCAATCGCCCAATAAGGGACGGTAAACGCTACGCGCTCTTGTCTTGCGGCGGTAATCGTCATTCCTGAGGCGATTAGATCGATATTGCCGATGAGCAGCGTTGGGATAATGGCGTCCCAATCAATCGGTACGATCTCGATCTCGAACTCCATCTCTGCGGCAATCCAGCGGATGACTTCGACATCGAATCCGTCGGCCTCTCCATTCTCATCCATGAATGAGAACGGCGGGAATGCTGCATCGACGCCGTCTACGTACACCGTTTCAGCTGCCGCGACTCCGCTAACAGCCAGCAACGCAATCATCACGATACCAAGTACAGTTTGAAGCTTCATGTAAATCTCCTTATCGATTTTCAGTTGGTTCTGTCAATTCAGCAATCAGTTTCTTGAGCATGCTGCGTCGTGATCTTTCTAGGGTCCCGAAGGGACCGTGCGGCCAGAAGACAGGACGCAGTGGATAGGGAATCAGACCCATTCGCACGGCAATCTCCTCTTGTTAAGAACATGGACAAACGTGTCCGAAGGTGTTGTTAGGAAATGTTGTGGTTCAGCCGTTGGTGCGAACTAGCTTTGATGCCCGTGATGGGCGTGATGATGCGCGTGGAGGGAGAGGTCTAGTGTGATTCGAACAGACGATTGATAGGTCAACATCGTAACCACCTCCACGGAAGTTAGAAGGCAGTCTATCTCACCGAACCTCTCTGTGCAATGGGTTGGCATCGCACCAGCCCATTGCCAAGATGGTCCTGACGCGCGAACTAGGCAGTCAGATCTGCTCAGCTATGGGCACTTCATTGTCGGCACGTTCCTAGGTCGTGCCTTCTGGCAGGTGGATGGCAAACTTGCACCAGAGGCCGCCGCGAAGCGCTGACTCCAGGACGTCATACTCAAGCTTCTGCCCAAAGATGACTTCCCACGGCTTGGCATTGAATGACGGGCAGAAGTCGCAGAATGCTGGCGAGATCACCAGATCGTCACGGCGAAGCGATTCCTTGACCACTGGACAGTGACAGACGTGATACTGTTTCGCCGCCTTGTCTGTCGCTGCCAAGTACTCGATAGATTGGTGAGGAATCTTGATCTCGATGATGGTGTTGCCCTGACGAACACCTTGGCCGATTTCGGGTGTCGATCGAACAAACTCGATCACGGTATCGTCAATGAACTGATTGAAGTACGGTGTACCGTCATCACGCTGTTTGATTAGATTGTCAAGATGGCGCCTGCCGCGATCCTCAAGGAACGTGTCAACGTCTGCGAATCCCTCGAAGCGTTCCTTGATAGGCAAATAGTGCTCGTCAGGCAGATTGCGCAGGCCGGAGCGAAGAATCCGCTTGACGGCCTCCGGATTGGCTGCCTGCTGCAGTCGAGGGAAGACGACGGCATTGACGCGTGTCCACTCGATGGGAGGCGTTCCGATTGTCAGCAGCTCAACGCCAGCGAAGATGGCGGCCTGGGCGTCTTCACCCAGCTCCTCTGCAATCTTCTTGTGTAGATTGCCTAGGATCTCGAATCCGTCGAGCAGTTCGAGCAATCCGATCTGTAGACTGTAGTTGTTGATCATGCCCGCATAGTGATACGCCCCAACAAGGCGAGATCGCTCGTTTTGACCACGTTCGACAAGGCTGGCTGCAAAAGCAGGCACGTCATCACCTGTAGCCGTCGTCAGCGTCTTTGCAGATGCGACACTGCTCAAGAAAGCCTCTAGCAGTTCGACTCCCACCACACATGCATCGATTTGCGAATCTGCGTATTGATAGCCCGCGAGCAGGTCGCGGAATTCGTCCTTCTTCATGATTTGGCCTCCCGATGCCCCAATCATCACACGACAGCGTTACGGCAGCGTGTCATCCTGAGATACGGGTGCTTCGGAAGCTCGATTGAGCATTCGGCCGAATATCCAGAAGGCGATGGAGAGAACCACGCACAGCCCGGCGAACATCCACACCCACCATGGGTAGCCCAGAAGCCAAACTCGGGCGTCGCCCCAATTCCACACGTCGAGCCCAGCGAAAAACAACGCCCCAAACGCGACGCTCCACAGCACGAGAGCCCGTGGCTTCAGTGTGCGTGGCGCAATGATCACCTGTGGCTTTTGCTGTTGTCCAGGAAGCAGGCTGATGAGTATGAGAACGACGGTCGAGACAATGAGAATCGGAATCACAGGCAACGTGCCGAAGGTGGGCAGCTGCTTGAAATAGGCGGCGACGACAAGTCCTTCTCCAACCAAGATGGAGCCGATGCCTGCCCACGCTGTCATGCGTTTCCAGTACAAAGCGGCGATCACTGTCGGGAATAACACCGCTAGCCCAGTGAATGTCTGTGTGGCAATCGCCAAGAATGTAGCGGGTGGACGAGCGGCTATCGCCAACCCGATCATCGCTAGCACGACCACGAAGCCCTTCCCCACCCAATTGGGTAACCTGGAATGCTCGGATGGATCTGGCTTGCCAGATCCTCCGACGAACCGATCCCGGAGCGGTTCGCAAACGTCTCTCGCAAACATCGATGACAGTGTCAATAACTGGGAGTCGAGCGTGGACATCAACGCGGCCAGCGCTGCGGTGAGCACCAGCGCCTCGATGACTGGAGGCACATGCAGCGACAGCATGAGAGGAAGAATCTGGTCTGCCGATGCTCCTGCAGGCAGCTGCGGATACGAAATTCGCCCCAACACGCCAATGGTAACAGGCAGAAGGAACAGGAAGCCTGTCAAGAGCGGATAGAGCGACATGGTGGCTGTAAGCGCACGTGCATCGCGAGCGGCGTAGAAGCGCTGGAAGAGTTGGGGAAACATCGGATCGCAAAGAAACCACAACGCCATGTACCCGAACCACATGGCTGGCGAGTACAGTCCATCAAGTCCGGGCCGCGCGAAGAGTGCGGGTTGAGCCGATGCTGCCAAGTCGTTGGCTGAAGCCAGCCCTCCAAACTTGCTGGCGATCATCACGACAGCAACAAGTAGCAGCGTGATCATCATCCCGCCCTGGAATGTGTCGGTCCACGCCACGCCGCGAAATCCTCCCAGGAACGTGTAACCCAGCATGATGGCTGTAATCAACGTCGCGCCTGCGAAATAGGGAATGCCCAGAAGCGACTGGAGTGCATATCCAGCAGCCATGGGTTGCATCGCTAGATAGGGAAGTGTGAACACAGTCATTACGATGAAGAACAGAAGTCGTAGGCTAGAGCTGCCCGTCAATTGCGCGACCAATTCCGGCGGCGTGATCAATCCGTAGATCTTGCCCAATCGCTGGACGGGTCGACCGATCAAGACGAAGGTCAGGGCCATGAATCCGGTGCCAAACGCCATGATGGGATAGAAAGCGTATCCCGATTGCCATCCCGCGCCAGCAAAACCAAATACAGTGAATGCGCTGAAATTGGTGGCCGCCATCGTCAGAAACAAGACGAGCGGGGACGTTGTTCGCGATGCGACGAAGTAGTCGGTCAACCCAGGGCGCGAGCGCCGACGTGCTGCCCACCCGATTCCTAGCAGGATCAAGAAATAGCCTACAACAATCGCAATTCGTACTGTCATTTCGCCCCTTTCTAGAAAGCAAACGCCACCCAACTAAGGTTGGATGGCGATGCCTGACATACCTTGGCAAGAGGGTACCACGGGATGGTGCGCGATGCCATCCCGTGGTAATCTGTCATCGAGAGTTTGTTCCATCCAGATTGCACAAACTCATACTGATCAGCCGCATAAGTGGCTGTCGCACTGAAGATGATGGATGGTGGCGATGGCATACGATGTCGCCATCGATTGAAAGCATGCAGGAGGACACGATGTGGCGGAAGCGAGAGAAGAAGGCGAAGAAACCGGCAGTGATTCTGCGTATCGCCAAACATTATGGGTGGACGCCAGGGCGCATCGTCAGCGAGATCCTCGAATGGGCTGAGGTGATCCTCGTCGCTGGCACCATGGCCGTCCTGATCATGACATTCATCACCGTGCGCATGCATGTGCCTACGGATTCCATGTTTCCGACGATCAATGGCGATCGCAGTCTTCTCAAGGCGGACAGCTTCTTTGTCGATCGCGTGACCTACTACTTCCGCAACCCCAAACCTGGCGATATCGTGGTATTTCGCCATGAGCAGTACATTCGCACCAAGGCACCTGTCGCGGATTCAGCGGCCGAACTCGCGGGAATGGTTGCCGGCGAGATTGTTACGGCAGAGCAGGTTCCCGCCTATCTGGGTGGGCGAGCCATGTTCACAGAAGTAGCCATCAATAGCTACATTGCCGCCTTGCCCGAGGGCGCGCCCGTGTCACTGCGTACAGCACAGGGCAATTCCTATGACTTGGGTCTGAAGACCTCAGAGCAGACGCTAGAGGAATTTGGCATTCGGTGGAAGGTCAAGAAGATCATGTACGTTAAGCGACTGATTGCCGTCGGTGGCCAAACCGTGCAAATTCGTGGCGGCGACATCTATGTCGACGGAGAGAAGTTGGAAGGCGAGCGGTTCGATCACTACTACTACTCAGATGGTCTTGGCTACCAGTATGGCGTCGAGCCGACGCTTGTTCCTGAAGGTCACTACTTCATGCTGGGGGACAATTCCGCCAACTCAGCCGACTCTCGATACTGGGGATTTGTGCCCCAGAGAGACATTGTAGGGGTGCCGTATTTGCGCGTGTGGCCGCTTAGCCGGATTGGGGTTATGTAGGCGGGAACTCGCTGCATGGCAGCGAGTTGCTTGGAGAATGGCAACAGACTGGACAACTGGCTGTCTGCTGCTAGTGAGAATGCTTCGCATTCTCTGGGCGCGAACGAAGCGGAAACTTGAGATGCACAAACTGTGGGTTCGGGAACTCGGGGCTTCGCCGCGAGTTCCTTGGAGAATGGCAACAGACTGGACAATTGGCTGTCTTTTCCTCGTGAGAATGCCTGCGGCATTCTCTGGCACGAACGGGGCGGAAGTCCGAGGTGCGTCACTGCGGCATTCTCTGGTGTGCGCGCCATTATTCTGCATCTCCGGCAGCAGGCTGAGAGCGTTGGCACCTCACGGTCACAGAAGAAGGCTGTCTCAACAGGAGGGTGGACATGGATGGGCGAATTCGCTGGGATCAAGAGACGCACTGGTTGAAGGCGGGAATCGCCGGCAATGGCGCCTTCCTCAATGTGAACACGCCAGATGGTCGCGTTAACCCCATGACGATCGCTTGGGGGCAAGTGGGCATCGTATGGGGACGTCCCATTTTCAGTGTGTTTGTTCGAAAGAGCCGATATACGTATGAGTGCTTGCAGAGCGCTCAATCATTCACAGTCAGTGTCCCTCGTCTGGGTGAGTTGGCCGACGAGTTGGCGCTGTGTGGTACCAAGTCGGGGCGGGATCTCGACAAGGTTCAAGCCTGCGGATTGATGTTGGTGCCTGGGCGATCAGTCGATACTCCCATCCTGGGCCAATGCGGCTTGCACTATGAGTGTGCCATCGTGGCGAGGGCCCAATTCGAAGCGCCCGATTTCGTCTCCAAGACCATTCATCGCAAGTATGAGTCGACGGATCTTCACCAGATTACGCTCGGCGAAATCCTGTGCGCCTACATCACGAAGGGATCAGCCAATGTCTAGTGACTTCACGATCCGCCCGCTACGTGTGGAAGACAACGAAGGCATACGATCCATCTTCAACGACTACATTGAGCATTCGTTTGCCGCCTATCCGCAGCATCTGTTGACTGTCGAGCAAATCCAAAGCCTCGTGCAATCCTATCAGGGCTATCCAGCTCTGGCTGCAGAGGATGACGACGGCAATCTGATCGGATTTGCCTTTGTTCGTCCCTACAGTCCGCATGATACGTTCGCAAGAACCGCGACGATCACGTATTTCATCGCTTCAGGACAAACTGGAAAGGGGCTCGGGTCGGCATTCCTACAACAACTTGAGGTCGATGCACGCCAGCAAGGCATTACTCGCCTTCTCGCGCATGTATCATCGAAGAACGAGACGAGTCTAGCGTTTCATTGCAAACATGGATTCAGCCAGTGTGGCGTCTTCCACGGTATTGGATGCAAGCATGGCGAGGTCTTCGACGTCGTATGGTTTGAGAAATCTCTATTGCCGTCTGAATACTAGGTGCGGAAGCGTTCGTTCGAACTTGCCCACACCGCAATAGGCTTCCCAAATGCTACAATGGCACAAGGAGTCCCGATGTCTGCACAGATGGACTTGCTGACTGGATCTGCGGCGCGCCTACTAATCCGAAGCGGTCAGTGGCGATTGCCCACAGCCGTTCTGGCACCCGGCTTCGTGCAAGCCAATCTGGTTGTCCTGGATCGCGCCCACGCACGGGATTTTGAGGCATTCTGTCACTCAAACCCCAAGCCTCTTCCCCTGTTGGAGAAGCTGGACGTGGGGTCGCCGGTTCCTCGCCGCTGTGCGATCGAGGCAGATCTGCGCACCGACCTTCCCAAGTATCGTGTCTACGAATTCGGCAGCCTGGCGCGCGAGATTCCTGACTTGCGGCAAGAGTGGCAGGATGATTGGTGTGCCTTCCTGCTCGGCTGCAGTTTCACGTTCGATACCCTGTTGCTTGACGCAGGCATTCCCGTTCGCCATCTCGAACAGCAATGCAATGTGCCCATGTACAAGACCGATCGCGAACTGAACCCTGTCGGCCCGTTCGCTGGCAATCTGGTGGTCTCCATGAGGCCGATCCCATTCTGTGACGTCGAGCGCGTCGTGGGGCTCACAAAGCCGCTTTGGCTGGCTCACGGAGAGCCTGTTCACATCGGCGCGGCACAGGATCTGGGGATCGACGATTTGGCCTCTCCCGACTACGGAGACGCAGTGGAGATTCGCAAAGGCGAGGTCCCCCTATTCTGGGCCTGCGGTGTCACCGCGCAACTTGTCGCGCAATTGTGCAACATTCCGCTGATGGTGACGCACGCACCCGGGCACATGTTCATCACGGATCTAGAGATCGAGGAACTCGCCTGTGGTGGGAAAGGGCTTGATCCTCTGCCAGAAGAAGGAAGCATTCGATGTCCCGGCGCATGACGATCGCCAAATACTCGGAACAGTGGCCACTGCAGGCGGAATCTGAAATCCTTCTTCTTCGCCGTGCCTTGGGCGGCGAGATGCTTGACGCGCATCATATCGGCAGTACTGCCGTGCCGGGTCTGGCTGCCAAGCCGGTGATCGATATTCTCCTAGTGGTTCAATCCACTGATCGCCTCGACGAGCGAGACGACGCAATGAAATCGATGGGCTATTTGCCGCGGAGAGAGATGGGCATTGTCGGGCGTCGCTACTACGTCAAGGGTGGCGATCGTCGCACACATCATGTGCATGCGTTTGCCTTCGGAGATTCGCATATCGAGGCGCATCTTGCATTCCGAGACTACCTGAGGGAGCATCCATCCATTGCGGCCGACTATGCCAGAATCAAGTGCGAGGCGGCACGCCGCTTCGAAGAGAATCCTGAGGGCTATGTTGCCTACAAGCACGATTTCGTGGAGCGCGCCGTTGCCGATGCCCTGCACTGGTCCCGACAGAACACGCGCGGTCAGTCAGACGCGATAGAGGAGGATCTACTATGAACATCGTCACCATTCTTGGTGGACCGAGAACAGATGGGAACACCGATCGATTGCTGGACTGGACAGAACGGGCATTGAAGGACTGGCGGCATAAGGTCACGCGCATCAACCTAGCGGAATTCTCGATCAATGGCTGCAAGTCTTGTTTCGCCTGCGCGGAGTCAGCCGACGAGCCCGGTTGTGTCTTGTCTGATGATGGCCCCAGCGTCTTTGCAAAGATGGTTGAAGCCGATGCCATCCTCTATGCCACACCGCTCTACATGTGGGGATATGCCGCGCAGCTCAAGGCGTTATTGGATCGCTCGATTTGCCTGGTGCGAGGGCATGGTGGTCCTGAGTACAGGTCGTTCGTAGATGGAAAGCCTGCGGCACTCCTGGTGTCGTGTGCTGGCCCAGATGATGGGAATGCGGATTTGATCCGGTCGAGCTTCCCGCGATTCGCTGACTACACGCGCCTGGACAACCGCGGGGTGTTTGTCTTCCCTCATTGCACCGACGTGAACATGCTACCCAATAGCCATGGCAGTGAATCTCGGGAGCTGGCGCGCGCGCTCACCGAGTAGCGTCTTCATCACGGCCTAGGCAGCTCTCCTTCTCCGTTGAATCACGCTAGGGGAATCGGTACGAGAACCTGCCCCGTATCGGATTGACGAGCCGCTCGAAATCAGCGTAGTGGAGCCGCAGCACTTCTGAATGCAATCCCGCGGAGAAGGCAATGGTCTCGTCTTCTGCTAGCGACTCAGATACATACACCGCCATGTCGTACAGATTCCCAAATGGAGGCATCGCTCCCACATCGCAGTTCGGAAACAACTCCACGAAGTCACCCTCATCAGCGAGGTCTACTGGCGCCCCAGCCACATCGGACAGACAGTCAAAATCAACCAGATGGGACGCTGGGATGACGGCCATGGCGGCCTCGCCTGCGATCATCACCATGACGGTCTTCGCCAGTTCCTTGCCCGGGATGTGCGCCTGCTCGGCAATCTCTTGCGCCGTGCAGGCGCGCGAGTGCTGAATGACGGTGTATTTCACGTTGCTCGCATCGAGAAACGTCTTGAGCTTCTGGATAGGCATCGTTCCTCCTTCACCATGATTGCTGTCACAAGTGTAGGGAAGGGGTGCGCTGCTGTGAAATTCTGTCGAAGGTGCTTGTCAAGGGGCTTTGCGTGCTTTCTTGCCCGGCTTTGTGTACGATGGCGTCACCAAGATCATCCAAGTAGGAACGCAAGCATGAGTCAGCTGATTGCCATATTGAGCGGAGCACGAGTCCCCGAGAGTTCATCTAGATTCGTTCGGGGTGTAGCCATTCTTGTCCGACCCTTTGCCAGGCTCTGGAAACTGGCCGAATCTCATGAGCTCAATCCTTGGGTATTCATTGCCATGTCGCTTGTTGGCTATCTCGCTCAAGCGATGGTATTCCTTCCGCCTTTCCAATCGCAAGAATGGAAATTGGTGTTCCTGATCCTGCTTCGCCTAATCGCTCTGGTCGTTCCCTTCTACATCTTCTTCAATGGGCGACGCATCGCTGCGGTCTTCAACGTTTCGGTTGCTGCAATGTTCATCTTCAATACCACTTGGCACGTCTGCTACTACGTGTATGCCTAGGCAGCTTGGCCTGTCTGGGAGCCTGCGAAGGGGGCCTGCATGCCCTCCAGCTTCTCTTGCACGTCGAGGCAGGGGAAGAAGCTGTGCCTCTTCTCCAATGAACAGGTTGCCTTCGGAACCTGTTCGCAGGCTACCTGTTCACAGGCTCTACCTGTTCACAAACACCGTCCCGCGTTGCGTGAAGCTGTTGGTGCCATCAGAGGCTACGACTACGTAGATGTAGGCTCCATTGGCGACGGGGGAGCATCGCGCCCCCTTGGTACCATCCCACGTAATCTCAGTCGTATTGGACGCTTCTAGTTCCTGTACAAGGGTTCCGCGTAGATCATAGATGGTAATAGACATCGTGCTGGCCACACCTGTGCCGATGTAGGAGAAGGTCACGTCAACGTCGAATGGGGTGGGACTTGCGACGAAGGCGTCAATCGTCAGCCCACTTGAGACAACGGCGACGGTGTCCGAACTTGAATCCAGCGGGTTGGTTGGATCGGTGTACGTGGCTGCAATCGTCTGACCGGCAACCAAATTCAGTTCGAGCGCCGCGGTCATGAACTGGCCGCCGGTACCCAGGGACTGCAAGTCGTACTTGAGGCCTGCGACATCCACTGCATTGGCTAGAAGCGTTGCCCCGGCGTGCGAGGAATCGATCACCTTGACGAACACAAGATCTGCATCCGAGTAGGTCTCAACGTCGTGCCCTTCGGCATCGACGAACTGCGTGGTTGATCCTGTCCCTTGCGCCGGCGCCGCGCCTCCAAGCCCAACTTTGATTGATGCCCACGCAACGTCGGAGTGATTGGATGGATCTTGATAGACAGCGATGAGCGTGTCGCCGGGCCAGACATCTAGGTTCGGCACGCACTCATAGACATTCACGAAATCGACGCAGATGACGGAAACGAATGTTCCGGTGGCTGGCCCTGTCTCCAGAAGATCGACTGCCGCCCATCTTCCGCTCCCAGGATTCAGGATGTAGAGCTTGGGCCATGCCGCATGATCGCCATCCCAATCCTCGAACCAGCATTCGCCGCCTAGGCTGTTGGCCGGACCGTCATTGAAGATGTTGGTGTCGCCGAGAAGCCAGTTGACATAGTGCCAATGTCCATCCATGTCGTCTACAGGGCAGAGGAACTCGTTGAGAGCCTGCGCTCCAAAGGGAAGGTTCTGACCTCCATCCCAATAGGCATCAATTCGCTCTCGTCGATAGGAATCCTCATTCTGATCAGGATCGATCACTTCGATGAAGATGCAGTCTGACGCTGCGTATTCGGTGACTCGATTTCCCTGTCGATCGAGGAAGTACATGTTTGTCGTGGTGCCATCAAATACCTGCGTGTCCGCGACAGATAGTAGGTCGAAGGACACATCGTTGGCGACCCGAACGTGATCG
>SPBW01000294.1 GCA_004525685.1 Candidatus Atribacteria bacterium | reverse complement strand
GTTGGTGTTAAGAATTCGACCTCGGATCTGTTAACAGCCAACTGTGATGAGTTCCTGTTTTACGACGACCTGGCGCGACGTGAGAAACCCAAACCGAAGCCACGCAAAGCTCCAGCAAAGAAGCCAACGACAACCAAGGGACAGAGTACGGTTGCGACGCCCCCTCCTGTCGAGGACAAGAAGCGAGAAGCCTGGGATCTGGTTGTAGAGACCTACGAAGCGCTGGTAGAAGAGCGCGGCGAAGGCGGCAACATCTGGGGCTCGATGATTAAACAGACGCTCAAACGTCGTAACCCTGGCTTCAGTGAATCCTATTATGGCTTTGGCTCGTTCGGACAGCTCCTCGAAGAAGCTGGAGCAAAAGGCATTCTCCAGCTCGAACGCGACGAGAAATCGGGCGGTTTCATCATCAAGGGCGCACAGTCCTGGTAGACGGCTTCATCCGTGCGCCCCAGATCTCGGCTTGCGACCTTGCCTCTCTTCATCATCGATGTAGTCAGGATTGCCTCGTAGCAGGCCCGGGAGCCGGCGCTCGAAGCTCTCCGCGATTCGCACAGTCCACAGTGTCGTCCCTATACCCGCCGCCAATGTCCAGGCGACTTGCTGTGGATCATTGGGTAGCATGCTGATAGATTATGAAGCGTACTTGACGACGAGAAATGGATGGTGACGATGAGGCTTCTTCGGGACAGCATTCTGCAAACGAAATGCAAGACTTGCCTTTGTAGCGCAACGCGAGCCGCTGTTCTTGTGTTGTGTCTCTTGGCGTCTTCGACCCAGCTCTTGGCAGCCGATGAAGAATCTCCTCGCGTCTACTGGGATGCCGAAACGCGAATCACCTGGGATTACTTCCAGGCAGCGATTCCGCCTTTTCATCCCTCGACAGAGAACTCCGCCATCAACACAGGCATCGAGTGGAGCTGCAAGTATGCGATGCGTAGGTCAAGCGATGAACAGACCTATTCACTCTGCGTTGTGCCCGACGACTTGGTTGCTGTGGCGTGGATGAATCCAGAAAACTCGTGGGTTGACCGAACGGTTGTGACAGCCAACAGCCTGGAGTACATGCGTCTGCAGTTCGACCTTCAGCACGTCTATGCCCAGCGTCTGCAGATCGATCTGTTGGCGATCGAAGAGAAGATTACTGCAACGAACCAAGCCAATACCATTGTCCAGAGCGTCGCCCAACCCATTCTTGATGCCTGCAGAGAAGCCACGCGTCGATGCGGGGTGGAAACGCAGCTGGGAAGCAGCCCCAAAGAGTTGTCTGAATGGATCGCTGCGGTTAGCTCATGGCTTGAGACGCCACGGCTGGCTCCGCTGTCCTGGGAGAATGGCTAGGCGTCGGTCCCATCCATCGAGACTACGCTCTTACACAGTCTCTGGTCTCTAGAGTCCTGCCACCTTGCCCACTGGCGCGACGTAGAGGCTGATCTCGTCTTCACCATCCACACCCAAGTATGGATCGAGCTTGGCCTGATCGTAGGCAAGAATCGCGCACGTCCCCGCACCGATGGCCTCGCAGGCAAGGTAGAGATTCTGACAGATGTGGCCGCAACTGATCAGGATGTCCTTCAGTGAATCCGGGCCGTAGCGCCATTCTGTACGGTAGGGAATCGCCGTCCACACGAACGTGACCGCTGCCTTGTCGACAAACTGCTGCCCGAAGCAGACTTCGGCCAGGCTTGGTGAGTCTGCGGGACGTACTTCCCATACCGAGACGAGGGCATGTTCCAGCGCGCTGTAGCGCCACAGTCCAGCGGGCACGCCTTCGACACGGTTGATCCGCAGATAGGTTTCGAACGGATGGCGGCAGCCGCCAGAGGGAACGGTGCGGAAGGCGTGAATGCGCTTGGGATGAATCTCGCGAATCCCTTGCGTCGCCCATAGTAAATACGACAGCTCTTCCAGTGTCAGCGCCTCGTCTGTATAGGCGCGATGGCTCTTGCGATCGCCGATGGCTGTGACAAGCGGCATGCCGCCCAACGTGATCCTGTCACGAGGGATCAGCGGAATGAGGGTCGCCCCCTCAGGGATCGCCTTCTCTATCGGTGGGGCTAGCACCCCTTTTTGCTGATCCGTGTCATCGGCATTTTCAAGTACCTCCAACGGCGGGTTCTTCAAGACCTGGCGTAGATTGTTCATGGATACATCACCTCATCGTGGTTGATTATAGGTAGTTCTTGCACGGCGATTGGTTCAAGAGATGCTTCGTTGTTGAGGTGGGGAGATTCAGAAGAGTTGATCCGGGTGTTACAATCCGCAAGACACCGAATGGGGGATGACATGTTT
>SPBW01000259.1 GCA_004525685.1 Candidatus Atribacteria bacterium | reverse complement strand
GCGACAGACGGAAATGGCGGACAGGCTGTGGCCGTCGTCACAGTCCTCGTCGCACCTGTGAACGACCCGCCCATCGCACAAGATGACTCAGCATCCGTCGAGGAAGACACACCAAGAGTCATCAACGTTCTAGATAACGACGCCGATCCTGATGGCGACGACTTGTCCATTCACTCCGCGACACAGCCCGCCCATGGGACGGTCTCGACCAACGGGTCAGAGCTTACCTACACACCTGGCCCCGATTTCTCAGGCGTCGATGTCTTCTCTTACACAGCCGCAGACGGCAAGGGCGGCACATCAGTAGCCATCGTGACAGTCACGGTCGTCGAGATCAATGATGCTCCTGTGGCTCTAGATGATGGCACATCAACTCCCGAGGACACGTCCGTGCTGATCGATGTCCTCGCCAATGACTTCGATCCTGAGAATGACATCTTGGCAGTCGAGTCCGTGACACAGCCCGAGCATGGCACTGTCGTGAACGAAGGTTCCGCTGTGACCTATGTGCCAGACTCCAACTTCCACGGGGAAGACTCCTTCACGTACACTGCGTGCGACGACAATGGGGGAAAGGCGACGGCGATCGTTTATGTCACCGTCGTGCCTACAAACGACCCTCCTGTGGCTCAGGATGACAGCGATAGCACAGATGAGGACGCTAGCATTACACTCGATGTTCTGTCCAATGACTTCGATCTTGATGGCGATGACTTGGTCATCCTTGCGGCCACACAGCCGAGCAATGGGTCTGTTGTCAATCGTGGAACGGACCTCGTCTACACGCCGAGTGAGGATTTCAACGGCGTAGACATATTCGAGTACACGATCTCAGACGGCGGCGGAGAAACATCCACCGCAACGGTCACAATGACGGTTCGCGCCATCAATGATCCCCCGCTTGCCCGCGATGACGAAACAACCACTGATGAGGAAACACCCATCCGGATTGAGGTGCTGCTCAATGACACTGATCCTGATGAAGATGCACTGAGTATTGAGGCCGTCACGCTGCCTGCGCACGGAGTGGTCGTGAAAGCAGGCACAGCAATCGAATACACACCTACATCTAACTACAGCGGACCTGACTCGCTGACATACACCATCTCCGATGGCAGCGGAGGCACCTCCACGGCCACCGTCTCCATCCGTGTCTTGCCAGTCAATGACCCGCCAACGGCCCAGGATGACAGTGCAACCACTGAAGAAGACACCTTGGTGTCCATCGCCGTCCTTTCCAATGATTCCGATCCAGATGGCGACTTCCTGCTTGTGGAAGCCGTATCCGCGCCCAGCAACGGAACGATCATCAATGCGCAAACCAGCGTGTCCTACATCCCGAATCCAGAGTTCAGTGGGCTTGATTCGTTCACCTACACAGTGACCGATAGCAGCGGATCAACCGCTACCGCCACAGTCACCCTAGCCGTCAGCGCAGTGAATGATCCGCCTATTGCTCAAGATGACTCAGGAATCACGGATGAAGGCACAGCGTTGTCCATCGCAGTCCTGTCCAATGACATCGATCCTGACGGCGATACGCTGGTGATCCAATCCGTGGGGCAGCCGACCAACGGTTCGACAGCCAAGGATGGACAAGCCATCGTGTACACCCCGAGTTCTGAGTTTAATGGCGTGGATTCATTCTCCTATACGGCCTCGGATGGGCATGGCGGAACGGCAACGGCCACAGTCACAATCGCCGTCGCCGCAGTCAATGATCCGCCCATCGCCCAGGATGACTCCGGCGCAACCGAAGAAGCGACGTCCGTCGCTCTGGCCGTCTTGCTGAATGATTCGGACCTCGATGGCGACCGATTGACGATCCAGAGCGTCACGACGCCAGCCAATGGGTCTGTCATAAACGATGGTGCCGAGGTGACATACACTCCGAATGCAGACTTCAGCGGACTCGACACCTTCACCTACACCATCTCAGACGGCAACGGTGAACTGGCGTCAGCCACAGTGACTGTCGCTGTGGCGGCGGTCAATGATCCGCCTATCGCCCAGGATGACGCTGCATCGACGAACGAGGAGACTGCTGTCGTCATTGACGTTCTGATCAACGACTCCGATCCTGATGGTGATACCCTTGCCATCCAATCTGTAGCCCAGCCTAGCCGCGGCTCCGCGGTCAATCAGGGCGCAGACGTCATGTATATGCCAGACGCCAATTTCACTGGCACAGACGTTTTCACCTACACCGTCTCGGATGGCCATGGCAAGATTGCCACGGCAACCGTCACAGTTCTTGTCGTCGCTGTGAATGATCCTCCTGTTGCACAAGATGACTCTGAATCGACACCCGAGGACACAGCTGTCACGATTGACGTGCTCCACAATGATATCGATCCAGACGGTGACGGCCTTGTCATTCAATCTGTCGCGCAACCTGCGAACGGGACAGCGACAGTTGGCGAAGCGGCGATCATCTACACGCCCAATCCTTCGTTCAGCGGCGTCGATTCCTTCACCTACACGATCTCCGACGGCAACGGCGAAACCGCCCTTGCCACTGTCACGGTCGCTGTCGCTGCAGTGAACGATCCTCCGACGGCTCTAGATGATCTGGCAATCACAGGAGAGGATTCGTCAGTCACGATCCTCGTTCTTCCCAATGATTCCGATCCGGAGAATGATGTGCTATCCATTCAATCGATCACGCAACCGCTTCATGGCACCGCTGTAGGCAATGCAACCAGCGTCATCTATACACCAGATCCCAATTACGTCGGCCCTGACTCCTTCACCTACACGATCTCCGATGGGCGCGGCGGCACCGCGACGGCACAGGTTGCAGTGACGGTATTGCCCATCAATGACGCCCCCATCGCACAGGATGACTC
>SPBW01000219.1 GCA_004525685.1 Candidatus Atribacteria bacterium | reverse complement strand
CTTCTTGTGAAAATGCAACAGAAGGCAACGCTGTCGGATTCTCGGGATTCGATGTGTAGATTATGTGGTCATTCGGGGCTCTCGTCTGAGCGCGAGTGCGCTCTAGGATCCTGTCTCTTTCTCAGCTTTCTTGGCCTTCTTAGCAGCGCGTTTCTCCTTGATTGACTTCACTGCCTTCTTCTTGTCCGTCGTGCTCTGCTTGTCTTGTGACTTCGCCATCAGTGGCCTCCAATGTTGGGGTCTCTGTATCTAGTCTACACGAAGTTGGTACCTTGTTGTCGTGGAGCTGGCATCCTGCTGCTCCGCTACTGCCTTCGCTTGACAGAACGGAATCGAAACATCTCGGACTGATCCATTGCGTGTGGTTGATGTTGATGGACCGTGCGGAGCGAGGAAGATGGACTCGGTCTGCTGCGAGACATGAGACGAGCAGGTACTTGTAGTCAACAGAGGGGGCAGCAGTATGCATGAAGAGGGTGTCAAGAGGATGAGGGTGCGCAGAGCGACAGAACTCATCTGGTTGTGATAGACTCCCGTTCTTATGTGCCGAATGATTGCAGCGCCTCCTGGAATCTCTGGCGAACTACTGATCAATCCCTTCGTACGTATGGCTCAGGGTTTGAATGCCATCAATGAGCACAACAAGGAATTGGGCACCTTCACGCATGGGCACGGTTGGGGAGCCATTGTGGCAGATGGAAGTGAGGATAAGGCTATCCGTAGCGTGAGGGCCTGCTGGGACAACGAGGCGATCGATACGCTTCGTCATCAGACGATCTACTTTCTGCACGCACGCCTGGCATCCAAGGGAGCGGTCGCTCTGGGGAACGTTCATCCATTCGACGCCGTTGTGAACGGCAAGCAGTGGAGCTACTGCCATAATGGGACGGTGAGGCAACCTCTTGAGACACCTTCATCCCTGAACAGGTCCGACAGCACCGACTCAGAGAAGGTGTTCCATCAGCTGCTCCGCCACATCGAAAAAGGACAAGTCCTCGAAGGGATTCGTGCCACATACGGTGCCATCGACGACTTCACCAGTCTGAACTCATTCCTGCTTGGGCCAGAGGCACTTTGGGTCGTGTGCCTCTATACAGAGATGCCGGATTACTACACGCTCTACCTGTCTGCCACGGAGTTCGGCCCCGTCATCTCTTCGGAGATTCTCGCGGAACTCGACACACAGCCCGTAGCGCTTTCCAATGGAGAGATCTTGCGTATTGATCGAACGAGCGGGCACGTAGATAGCTTTCGGATGGAAGAGCTCTAGTATCGACCTCACCGACGCGTCGAGACAACTGTGACTGCCACGACTCTATGTCGAGAGATCAGGCATCTGAGCCGCTTGATTGGCTTGGAACGGGATGGAGAGTGCTCCAGCACTCGCTGGATCTTGCGAAGGTAGAACAACTACCTTCGAGCGTCAACCGCCTTCTTGATGGCGTCGGCATTCTTCGCGCGGTAGTAGTAGCTGCGAGCACCGGTGACAAGCGCTCCGTCTGTGACTGGCGGATGATCATACCCGACAAAAATGCCGCCTGACCGTTCGATGATCTCTTGGTCATCGCTGTGGCCGACAACGTGTTTCCCTTGAAGAACACCTGCTTCTGCGAGCACGCGAACACCGCGACACCATGCACTGACGACCAGACCGGATGCAGCTGCTTGCCTGATGAGATGCATCGCTGCGGTGGACTGAAGGAGGCCGCTATACGCGGGGCCTGGGAGCACGGAGACGGCGTCGAAGGTCAAGACATCCTCGATCTCATCGACGAGGCAATCGATGTTTGGCGCTGCCAGCCCGAGCTTGAGAGCATACGGGCAGGGTTGTACGCTCGACCTTACGCCAGCTATCGTGACATCCCATCCGTACTTCTGGAACTTCTCCAAGATGGACAGCTTCTTTCCGCCGGACAGGCAATTGGAGCCAATCTGATCTCCAACGAGCACCAGCATGCGAACAGCCTTACGAGATTTCTCTACAGACATGGCGACCTCCTGAAGCTGTTCTACACTTCGTCTGTGTCGATATCGTCTCTCGTTCAACGTAGACTGGGTCCACGCAAGTCTCTTCTTTGCGTTTTACAGCAGGAGCATGCGGCGCGGCCTCGGTTATCTTTCGGCTCTGTGCGGGAGGGGATGTCGCTTACGAAAGAGACGGTCTAGCTTTTGGCGGCCGTCAGGACGATCTCTGGCGGCTCTTGAAGATGCCTCTTCACCGTGCATTGTTCAGCAGCTTTGATGCACGCGGCGACATAGCGGTCCGGGAAATCCTCGGGAAGAGATACGCGTACGTCGATGCGCTCGATCAGATGACGCTGCGTGTTGTGAACCATATCCATGGTGAGCTCGATGCCATCGGTCGGGATGTTGCGCTGCTGGCAAAACGCCATGATGTAGTAGCCGGTGCATGTGCCGATGGATGCGAGGAAGAGATCAAATGGACTCGGTGCAGAGCCGTCCCCGCCGGACGCAGTTGATTGATCTGTTGTGATTGTGAATCCGCGATAGTCTGCCTGAACCTTCTTGCCGCCTGGGAAGGACACTTTCATGGTTGTGCTCCCTTCATCATTCTGCTTGAAATCGAATGATGATCCCTCTCGGAGACGATGTCCGCAACGTCTCGTACGCAGTTTCGCTCTCGCATACCTGTTGATTTGAACCAAGGTATCAAGAGACAGTACCTACAAGATGATGGTCAGTATGGAATGAGGAGCGTGATGTGAGCGTAGCGATTCGGGAGATCACAGAAGCCAATTTCGTCGAGGCGATGCGCCTCGAAGTAGCGCCGGAGCAGAAGAGCTTCGTGGCGTCGAATGCTGCCAGTATCGCGCAATCGAAGTTCCACAACTTCCTCGAATGCTGTGGCATCTACGACGAAGACGTGATGATTGGGTTTTGCGCATTCGGCAAGAATCCTGACGATGGAACGGCGTGGATCGTGCGATTCATGGTGGGAGCACAATTCCAAAGGAAAGGATACGGAGCATCAGGGCTTCGCGCCCTCATCGCCCACATGCTGGAGACGTACGACTGTACATCCATCTTCCTCGACGTCGGACCAGACAATGACGCTGCGAGGAAGCTCTACGAAGGCGCGGGATTTGTCGACACCGGAGAAGTCCGGGGCAAGAGCATGGTCTATCGGCTTGATTTGGAGCCGCATGACGCTTAGCGCGAGAATTGGGCCTGAGAAGAGGAGATGACACAGCTGGCCTTTTCCTTGTAGACTCGTGTGGGTATTGAAAAAGGAGGAGCAATGAGTAAAGACAAGAGCGGTATTTTTGGAGGGAGCCTTGCGAGCGCTCTCTGGTTCGGCGGCTGGCTGTTCACGCTAGGGTTGGCACAGCTTGTATGGTGGAAGGCGATTCTCGGACTTCTGGTCTGGCCCTATTACTTGGCAGTGTTCCTGAGGTAGGGAACTGGCAGAGCCAGTTCCTTGGCAGGGATGGGAACTG
>SPBW01000072.1 GCA_004525685.1 Candidatus Atribacteria bacterium | reverse complement strand
GGGGCCGAATTCTTCATTCAGCTCTGCCAGTCGCGTCTGGTACATCTCCATCGAGTCCGTCAGTACGGTGAGTACGACGTCTGAGCCTGTCAGTTCGTTGTACTTGGCGAACTTGATGGCAGACAGTAAATTGGCTACGCCAGAGATGCCCAGCAGTTCCAGCTGATTGACGTAATCCTCAGAGAGCCCGAGAGACTGCAGATGGGCCTTGCCTTCGGGCTCGTTGAACAGCCGGATCAGATGCATGGGGTCTTCGTCGTCAATCGCGGTCACAAAATCGGTGTTGCGAGCGTTGTGAATCCAAGGAATGTGCTTGTCACCGATGCCTTCGATGCGATGGCCGCCGAAGCCATTCTCTAGGATGGTCGGGCACTGTAGTGCCTCAGAGGCGATGAGCTTGGAGCCAGGGAACTGCTCTTTGAGATAGTCGCCACAGCCCATGGTTCCGCCTGAGCCTGACGTCAAGACGACGCCAGCGTAATGCCCGCCTCTCAGTTCAATGCCCAGCACCTCTTCCATGGCGCGACCGGTAACGTCGTAGTGCCAAAGATGATTCCCGAACTCCTCGAATTGATCGAAGATCATGACGTTGTCGCGTGTGGCTTGCAGCTCCTTGCACTTCTGGAAGATCTCCCAGACGTTGGATTCGCAGCCGGGCGTGGCAATGACCTCGCCTGCCACCTTGGCCAGCCACTCGAATCGCTCCTTGGACATTCCCTCTGGAAGGATGGCGATCGAGTCGCAGCCAAGCAGCGCCGAGTTGTAGGCACCGCCGCGGCAGAAGTTCCCTGTAGAGGGCCAGACTGCCTTGTGGAAGGTGGGATCGAATTGGCCAGTTACCAAGCGGGGAACGAGGCAGCCAAACGTGGCCCCGACCTTGTGCGCTCCGGTGGGGAACCATTTGCCAACCAGGGCAATGATTCGGGTATCGACACCCGTTAATTCAGACGGGAACTCGATATAGTTGACGCCACCGAAGCCGCCACCTTGGAGAACGGGCTCGTTCTTCCAGGTGATACGGAATAGATTCTGTGGATGCAGATCCCACAGCCCGTGGGACTTCAGTCCCTCTTTGATGAACGCGGGAATGCGCGACGGGTCCTTCATCTGTTCAAACGTCGGAATGATGATGCCGCGTTCGCGTGCGCGTATGATTGTGTTGCGAAGCTTGTCTTCGTGTTTTGTCAGGTCAATCATGGTTCCATACCTCGATCCAATTGTGGAGTTGTGGCGGTAATGCTATCATACAACCTGGCAACTTTCCAAGGCTCGTTCGGAAGGGACATTGAGGGCGCACATGCATGATCTAGTTGTTCGAAATGGCACAGTGGTAAGCCCACTCTCCGCGCAGAAACTAGACATTGGAATCGACGGAGAAGCGATCGCCGCGATTGGACACAACTTGACGGGGCGCCGCGTCATCGATGCCAGCGACATGTTGGTGTTCCCTGGCGTGATTGATGCCCACACCCACATGGATCTTTCGGTCAGAGGAATACGATCATCTGACGACTTCTTCACAGGCACGGTTGCAGCCGCATTTGGTGGTGTCACTAGCATTCTTGATTTCACGGTCGGCTCGCCTCAGACCTCGATTCCGCTAGATATTGATCGCCGATTGGATGACATCCGCCCCGCAGTGATCGATGTAGGCCTCCATGCCGAAGTGATTGGCTGGAAGCCCGAGGATTCTGGACAGTTCGCTGAGGCGCGCCGCCGAGGTGTGACTAGCTTCAAATTCTACACAGCGTATGAGGCATCCGGTCGCAGAACGCCGCACGCTGTGATGCGACGCGCATTCGAGCACCTGGCGGATCTGGGCTGTGTGGCACTGGTTCACTGTGAGGACGAGGATCTTATCCAATCCATCATGGAGTCGCTATCGCCTGATCAGATGGAAGATATGGCGACACTGGCGCTTGCGCGTCCTGATCTGTGTGAGGCTACTGCCATCTCCCATGTGGGGCATGTGGCAGCGGAAACAGGCTGTCGAATCCACATTGTGCACGTGTCTTCTGCCAAGGGCCTGATTTCGGTGCAAGAGGCGCGAAGAGCAGGAGCCGACGTTTCTGCAGAGACCTGCCCCCAGTATCTGGTTCTGGCTGCCGATTCGTACGATCGAATGGATGGGGCTCTCTTTTCAGCGAGCCCCGCGCTGCGTACGCAGGCAGATCAGACAATGCTTTGGCGAGGGTTGAGAGATCGCAACCTCGATTTCGTGGCCACAGATCACTGCCCATTCACACGAGAGCAAAAGGCGTGGAAAGGATCGTTCGTGAACCTGCCGTATGGCTTGCCGGGTGTGGAAACGCTGCTTCCGATTCTCTACTCCGAGGGGGTTGGCAAGGGACGACTTGCCGTCACTGATATTCCTCGGCTGCTCTGCGAAGGGCCGGCGCGCAGGTACGGGTTGCTTGGCAAAAAAGGCGCCCTCGAAGTGGGCTTCGATGCGGATCTCGTCATCTTTGACCCGTTCTTCGAATGGGAGATCTCTGCGCCGTTCTTGCACATGCGAACGGATTTCTCGCCGTACGAAGGGTGGACCGTGACAGGCAAGCCTATGACCACAATAGCGCGCGGCGAACTGATCGTTGAGGACGGAGAATTGATGGCTCGTGAAGGGCGAGGCACGTTCTTGTTCCGAGATTGACGAGGATCATTTTGCGGTTGTAAATCCGTCAGGCTATCATACAGGTTGGCTATCGAATTTGAACCCAGGATCGAGGAGGCCGGATGTCTTTCAAGAAGGTTCGCCCGCGCAAGGTAAGTTCAATTGCCGCCGAGCAGATCGTGGATGCGATTCAGCGGGGCGACTATCCCATTAGCAGCAAGTTGCCTTCTGAGTTTGAGCTGGCTGAACAGATGGGTGTCAGTCGACCTTCTATCCGCGAAGCGCTCTCTGCGCTCCAGGCGATGGCGATTATTGAGTCGCGCCCAGGCAGCGGCAACTACGTGCTTCGAAAACCCAGTTCGTCTGAAGAGAGTGCGACGGTTCATCTGATTGAATCAGAGGCGGGCTGCCTTGAAGTGATGGAAGCGCGAGGCGTTCTTGAGCCTCCCATCGCCGCGTTGGTTGCATCCAAGGCATCTGGCGACATTGTCGCTCAACTGCGCGAGCCGATTGATGACATGCGCGAGTGCGCGGCTAGGGATGACTTTGATGCCTACTTCGATGCCGACAAACGATTCCACATTGCATTGGCCGACGCCACGGGGAACGCTCTGGTTTCGGCCGCATTGGCCCCCCTCTTAGACACGATGGATCAGCGTGTGTATCGAGAATTCACAAGACACTACTACCTAAAGAATGTGGACGACATTCAACATGTTGTCGATTTGCACAGTGAGATCCTAGGCGCCATCGAAGTGCGTGATGGGGAGACGGCGTTTGCCAAGACCGTTGAGCACTGGGATCGTATGCGAGAGATATGGGAGGCATGAGGAGAGGCACCCAAGCAGGGGTGCCTCTCTTTATGTATCCATTCAGGAGTCATGGCAACGGGAACTCCGGCGAATCCAAAGGATTCGCGGGTTTCTCAGAGAATTCGCGATGCGAATTCTCTGGTTTGGGATGATTGGCAACTCAACATGGAGCAGAAGCGTTGAGTTGCTTGGAGAATTCGGAGACCGAATTCTCCGGCCGAGGTTGATTGGTGACTCAACATGGAGCAGAAGCGTTGAGTTGCTCGGAGAATTCGCTAGACGAATTCCCCTGGGTTGACAAGAGCCGGCTTCCTCTGCGTGTTCCGCGATCTCTGCGGTGGAAGGCTGGTTCAGGATGTGTTTGATGGAGTCTGCGGCCCAGTGTGGAGCAGAAGCGTTGAGTCGCTTGGGAAATTCGCCAGACGAATTCTCTCGGTCAATGGCCAACGAGAGAGCATCTTCTCTCTGGCAAGAACCGACAGTTGAGGCTCAAGAAAGAAGATCCACCCAGGTGGATGTGAGCAAATAGACAGGAAACGAAGTACGGAAAGGTGATCGAATGGATGGCGCAAAGAAGACGATTGTAGTCGCTCTTGGTGGCAATGCGATTCTTCAACCGGGTCAAAAAGGCACGTTTGAAGAGCAAATGCTGAACGTTCATGTGACATGCGAACAGCTCGCTCACATGGTCGAGTCGGGCGAGTACCGCGTGGTTGTAACCCACGGCAATGGCCCCCAGGTTGGCAACCTGCTGCTTCAGAATGAAACAGGCAAAGAAGTAGCTGAGCCGATGCCACTGTTTGTCTTGGGAGCTGAGTCGCAAGGACTCATCGGACTGATGATTCAGCAGAACTTGGGGAATCTGTTGGCTGCCCAGGGCAAAGGCGATATCCCCATTGCCACCATCGTGACGCAAGTGGTGGTGGACAAGAACGATCCCGCTTTTGCCAACCCAACCAAGCCCGTAGGCCCCTTTTATTCTGAGGGCGAAGCCAAAGCATTGGAATCTACCAAGGGATATAACGTCCGAGAAGACGCAGGCCGCGGTTGGCGTCGTGTCGTGGCATCTCCAGATCCAATCGAGATCAACGAGAAGGCGGCCATTCGCCAATTGGTAGAAGGCAAGGCGATTGTCATCGCATCTGGCGGTGGCGGAATCCCTGTCATCCGCGAGAACGGCAAGTTGGTGGGTGTAGACGCGGTCATTGACAAGGATCTGGCAGGCGAACGCTTGGCTGTGGACGTCGGCGCATCGATCTTCATGGTGCTGACGGATGTCGACAGCGTCCGGCTGAACTACAAGACACCGGAGGAGAAAGTCCTCTCCAGAATCACTGTCGCGCAGGCCAAGAAATATGCGGAAGAAGGCCACTTTGCCAAGGGCTCGATGGAGCCTAAGGTGCGAGCCGCCGTCCGCTTCGTAGAGTCTGGTGGCGAGAAGGCCATCATTACATCACTGGATCAAGCTGTTGCCGCTTTGGAAGGCACTGCTGGAACGACAATAACAAAGGAATAGAACAGGAGGAATTTCCATGTCTAACACAACACTCCGCGGCCGTGACTTTATCACGTGGCTTGACTTCTCTCGCGACGAAATCGAGGCCATGCTGGACACGGCTCACGACCTGAAGAAGAAGTTTATTCGACGAGAGCCCCACAAGATTCTCGATGGCCAGACCCTGCACATGATGTTCTACAACTCCTCGCTTAGAACACGTAACTCGTTTGAAGCGGGCATGACGCAGATGGGTGGGCACGCCCACTTCTTGCAACCAGGTGCTGTATACACACCGGCTCTCAAGGGTGACGAAGTCGCCTACTCGACCGAGCGCATCTCGGATGTCGCACGCGTGCTTGCCGAAATGGGCGATGCTATCGCCATCCGTATCTACGGAAAGCCGACGGGTTGGGAGTATGGCAAGGGCGATCGCATCATTCGCGAATTCGCCAAATGGTCGAAGGTGCCTGTCATCAACATGGAAGACGACATCTACCATCCATGCCAAGCACTTGCCGATGTGATGACCATGCAGGAGAAACTCAGCCACAACCTCCAGGGCAAGAAGTTCGTGATGTCGTGGGCCTATTCCGGTTCAGTGGCAAAACCTCTGGCAGTGCCCCAATCGGCAATCTTGTCTGCTGCCATGATGGGCATGGACGTGACGTTGGCCCATCCTGAAGGACTCGACCTTGATCCAAGGATCCTCCAGGCCACCAAGGACCTCGCCAAGAAGAACGGCGGTGCATTCAAGATCTCTCACGACAATATGGATAAGTCGTTCGTGGATGCGCACGTGGTTTATCCCAAGGCTTGGACATCGCAGCCGACTGACGGCGGTGCCTGGGACGAGGCCAAAGCCAAAGAGATCTTCGAAGCAAACAAAGACTGGATCTGCACTCAGGACAAGATGGAGCTCACAAACGATGCGATCTACATGCATTGTCTGCCTGCAGACCGTGACATGGAAGTGACCGACGAAGTCATCGACGGTCCGAATTCCGTGATCATCGAAGAAGCGGCCAATCGTCTGCATGCGCAGAAGGGCATGATGGCCCTGATCATGGGCTAGAACTGCGATTCATCTTGCGGAGTTCGCAGTGTCTGGTTGATGCTGCGAACTCCGCGATGAGCGCTGCCTCCAAGGAGGAAGAATGAGCTGGTTTGACCTAGCAGGACGCAATCTCATCAGCGAGCTTGACTGGACACGCGAAGAATACGACATCGCGATGAAAGTCACGGATCAGCTGAAGGGTGCGTACTACAGTAGAAAGCCACATCACACTCTGCAAGACAAAACATTCGCCATGCTGTTCTTTGCTGGCTCGACGCGTACGCGGATGTCGTTTGAGACAGGGATGACGCAGTTGGGCGGACACGCCCAGTTCCTCAGTCCGGGCACCATGCGTATGTCATTGGAAGACAAGCCTGGCGCTGGCGAAACCGTCAAGGACACAGCCAAAGCGATGGCGCGGTTCTGCGACGGCATCGGCATTCGCCTGCTCGATGATGCGATCGACCGGTATGGTTTTGGCGACGAGGTTATGCGCAAGTTCGGCGAACACGCAGGCGTGCCCGTCATCAACATGGCTTCCGACATCAACCATCCCTGTCAGTCGCTGACGGACATCTATACCATGCATGAGAAGCTGGAAGGCGATGTGAAGGGCAAGAAGATCGTCATCATGTGGGCCTACACGCCATGGGTTCGCGGCCTCTGTTCTGTCCAAGGCACGGCTCTCATCTCATCCATGTATGGAATGGACGTTGTCGTGGCGCATCCGCGCGAGTACGACATGGATCCCGTGGTTATGCAGCAATGCCGCGATCTGGCAGATCAGACGGGAGGGCAGTTTACCGTAGAGAATGATCTCGACAAGGCGCTTGCTGGTGCGACTGTGGTGTTCCCGCGCAATTGGTTCACCAAGGATCGCTACGACATCGGTAAAGAGAAAGAACACGAGATCGCCTTGAAGTACAAAGACTGGTGCTACACAGCGAAGAAGCAAGCTCTGACCAATCCAGGCTATCTGCTTCAGTGCATGCCAGTCGATCGCGGGCACGAAGCCATGCCTGATGTCTGCGACAATGAACTGTCGTGGATTTATGATCAGGCTGAGAATCGACTGCATACGCAGAAGGCGATCATGACGCTCACCATGGGGGGGCGCCTGTAGCAATGGTAGAAGAGCGGACAACCCTGATTGGAGCGGCCCTACCGCGTCCCGACGCAGTGGGCAAGGTGCGAGGCGAGGCGAAGTACGTTGACGACCTCGTCTTTCACGGCATGCTCCATGGAAGGGTTGTCCGTAGTCCTCATCCACACGCTAGACTCCTGAGCATCGACACACAAGCGGCTCTGCAGAATCCAGCTGTGGCTTGTGTCGTGACCTCAGATGATGTGCCTGGCGACAACGTCGTGCATGTGATTTATGACGATCAGCCAGCACTGGCCAAACATGTCGTTCGTTATGTTGGCGAGCCCGTGGCCCTCGTGGCGGCCTCATCGCGGGCCGCGGCGAAGGCTGCGGCCGATAGTCTAGTCATCCGCTACGAAGAGCTGCCTACCGTCTCGGATCCCGTCGAAGCACTCCGTCCTGAATCACCGGTCATCGTCTCGCTTGCCGAGGCAGCCGAGGGTGGAGGCAATCTCTTCAACGAGATGGTGCTCTATAAAGGGGATATCTCGCGGGGGTTCTCTGACGCAGATGTGACGATTGAAGGCGAGTACCAGACGGGCTATCAGGAACATGCCTACATCGAGACCCAAGGCGCCATCGCGGTCCCAGAAGATAGCGGCAGCTTCGCCATTTACGGGTCCATGCAGTGCCCGTTCTATGTGCAACGGGCCGTGTCCAAGGTTCTTGGTCTACCCATGGCCAAGATTCGCGTGATTCAGACGACGACGGGCGGAGCATTCGGAGGGAAAGAGGATGTGCCGTCACAAATCTGCTCTTTGGCTGCGTTGATGGCTTGGCAGTCGCGTCGTCCAGTGAAGCTGGTGCTGGATCGCGGAGAAGATATATTGACCACAAGCAAGCGACATCCAGCTCGCGTTCGCTATCGAACAGGCGCCAAGCTCGATGGGTCGATTACGGCCATTGACGTGGACGTGATTCTTGACGCGGGCGCGTATCAAACGCTCTCCTCAGCCGTTCTCTGGCGCAGCCTCTGCACGGCAGCTGGTCCGTATCGCATTCCGCACGTGAGGGTCAATGCGAAATCAGTCGCCACCAACACCGTTCCCAATGGTGCGTTCAGAGGATTTGGCAGTCCTCAAGTTATTTTCCCTCATGAATCTCAGATGGATCAATTGGCGGAGAAGCTGGGAATTGATCGCGCGGAAATCCGCAGGCGCAACGTGCTGAAGCTCGGAGATCGTTCCTCAACTGAGCAGCTCCTTGATCAGAGCGTCGGCATCGGGGGATCGCTTGATCGAGCGACTGAGATGATCGCGTGGGATGAGCGCCTGGCAGCCGTAGCGCAGTTCAATGCACAGAGCGACTCTGCGCAGCGAGGCCTCGGCATCTCATGTGTGCTGTATGGCGTAGGGTTGGGAGGCAAGGCACCGTTCCTGGACAAGGCTGGAGCCACCATGAAGCTGGAACCCGACGGCTCTGTGGCTGTTGCTGTAGGCACTGTGGAGATGGGGCAAGGTTTGACGACATCTCTTCTGCAAATCGCTGCGCAGGAATTAGGCATCCCTATTGAGAGAATCCAGCTGGCTCCCGTTGACACCTCCCGCGTGCCTGACTCGGGGCCAACTGTTGCTTCTCGGGGCACGATGATGTCGGGATTGGCAGTACTCAATGCGGCACGGAAGCTCCGTGAACGTGTCGAGATCGTTGCGGAGATGCAAGGGATCACACCATCTGACATTCACGCGCGCTGGGATGAGATTGCCAATGCGTTCTGGCTGAATAATCTCGATCCGGCAGTCGAGGGTTGGGCCAAGACCGAGCCGGTCTCATGGGATCCCGAGACGGGATTGGGCGATGTGTATCCAGTGTATGCTTATGCTACGCACATTGCTGAGGTGGAGGTCGATACAGCGACTGGCGAGACCGATGTCATCGACTTCGTCGCTGTGCATGATTCGGGGCGCATCCTTAATCGGACACTTGCTGCGGGCCAGGTTCAGGGTGGCGTTGCCCAGGGCATCGGTTTTGCGCTCATGGAACACATCCCTCAACGCGATGGCCATCTGCTAGTGAATGGACTCACCACGTATCGCCTGCCGACCATCCGAGATGTGGCTCTGGACATGGGAGTGGACTTCGTCGAAGCCACCTTTTCTGCAGGACCTTTCGGAGCCAAGGGATTGGGCGAAGTTCCGCTGATGGCTGCGCATGCGGCAGTCGCCAGTGCTGTCTCCCATGCCGTCGGGCGGCCTGCCAAGAGCTATCCGCTTGATCCTGAGGCGGTTGCGTCACTCTTGTCCTAGTCGCCGCGTCAGTCCGCGCATTCGCTACGTCTGTCGCAAATACTCAAGCATCCGCACTCGCGAGGTAGTCGTTCACCGTCTTGCCTTGTGAAGGTGTCGGGCATCGGGGTTCAGGCACCCTCAACGTGCTCTCATCTCTAAAGAAAAGAGAAGGGCCTGGAGGCCCTTCTCTATCGGATCATTCTAGAATGGCGCGTACTAGATGCCAAGCACGGCGAACAGCGCACCCCAGTTTACGCCGCCGGTGACGACTTCCGTCAGGCTGGTGACACCGAGCATTCCCATGATGGTGTTGAAGAAATTCTCAATTCCATCTGCTGGTGACGCCATGATGATGGGCATCAGCGAATCAGCCAATGACATGCCCAGGGATGCCGACAATCCTGCCAAGTACTCAGCGTTGTCAGCGAAGAACTGACCAAATGCTCCAACCAGTGCGGCGGGATTGGCTTCGCGAACAGCGACAATGCCGATTCCGAACAGGCGCCCAAGGACGTTAATGGACGTGAAATAGGGCGTGCCAAGCGGGGCTCTGTTGCCGAGCGCGTCCGTTGTGAGCCACTGGGCGAGCGCAGGTACTGCGGTTGCAGGGGTTACGTAGATCTGGACCGTTCCGCCATCGATGAGCGATCCATAGAAATCAAACGTTGTTCCTGTCAGCGGTCCCATAGCCACGAGTTGCCCACCGAACGGGATGATGCTGCTTAGCGTGACTTCTTGTTCGAACTCCAGATGCAGGATGTTCGCGGTTTCTCCGTTGGTGTTATTGAAGTACCAGACCGTTGCATCCCCCGCATTGTACATTTC
>SPBW01000045.1 GCA_004525685.1 Candidatus Atribacteria bacterium | reverse complement strand
GGAGAATTACATGACATGCATGCATTGCATATACGACGTCGCAGGAGGCCAAGGATGAAGACAACGCGTTGGAGGAGCTTACGATTCGCCCTGATGCTTGTTGGGTTTGTGGTATGTGTTGCCCCGCTTGCGCTCGGGCAGTGGATTGAGAATCTTCCGGTGGCGGACGATTTTGTCGCGCCATCGGAACGGGTGCTCTCGCAGCAACTGATTGTTCGGCACATTGAGCCGGGCGCTGCAAGCCTGGGGGTTGCGTGCGCCGGGTTCTGGGCGACGACGCCTGATAATGCACGTTTGAATGACGGCAACTGCGCATCGACCGTGGTCGACAACGACCGGCTGCGGATCACTGGTTTCGCCTTCGCTATTCCGACCAATGCCACCATTTTGGGCATCGATGTGGCGATTGAGGGCACCGTGGCCAATGCAGGCGATGGCGTGGATGTTCAATTGCTGAGCGGAGGGCAATTCGCCCCGATTACACTTGGAACGGATCTCACTTCGGGAGTAGCGTGCGGCGCGACTGCGCCGATATTCGTCGGAGGCGATGACGAGCTGTGGGGGCGGAGTTGGACTCCAGCCCAGATCAATGCCGGACTTGACGTCGAATTGACCTCCGATCTGGCGGGCGTGGGTACTGCGAACGTGGATGTTGTGGAAGTCCACGTGTACTACGCAGTGCCCAGCAGCGTCAATGCTGTCAGAGTACGCAATACCGTGCCATTGGCGGATGCTGTGTTGGGTGCCGACATCTCACGTATCGAAGTGGTTCGCGTTAGCGACAACCGTGTAATTGGGTCTCAGTCGACGACGACCAACCTGAATCGCTTCACCACGGACGGCGTTCCGATTCCGATTTCGACCACCTATCAAGCGTTTACGGGGACTGTGGAATTGGAGATTCGCGTCACGCTCCGGGATACCGTGCCGTTGCTTAAGGAATTCCGACTCGGCGACAGCAAAGTGACCATCGGACCAACGGAACGGAATGTCACGTACGTGGCCCCTGCCGCGTTGTTCATTGTCGGACCTGCGCCGGTCGTCGCATTCGATGGCCAGGTGCTCGATTCAACCGTCTATCCGGGACAGCGCTTCCTTGCCGGCAGAATCGATGTTGATTGCAGTCTGGTTCCTTTCGAAGTGACGATCGAGCGACTTGTTCTCGAGAATGTCGGCACTGCGACGCAGCTGCTCGGCACGCACATCGATGCCATTGAAGTTCGTCGAGCAAGCGATGATGCCCTACTTGGCCAGGCCACATCGACCGAAATCAACAAGCTCACAACTGATGGCACCATCATCACCACGACAAGCAACAACGAGATTCCTGCCTACGGCTCGGCATGGCTGGAGATCTGGGTGACCCTTGATGCGGCTGCGCCGACGGGACAGAATCTGCAACTCGCAGCCGATGTGCGCTGCAATGATACGGACTTCGCAGCAGGCATCGGTCCGAACTTCGAGACCGGCGAGCCGGGTGGATTCGAAGAGGTCGAGAACCTGGATCTTGTCGGTGGACGGATCTTCTCGGGACAGCGGTTCCTCGCACAGCGAATCCGGCTCAAAGACAACGACTTAGATCCCTACAACGTGACGATCAACTCGTTCTCAGTCGGAAACGTCGCCGATGCCGCCACGCGGCTTGCCGAGAACCAGATTGCCCTGATTGAACTCGTGCGTGCCCGCGATGGGGCCGTGATGGGACAGATCACCAATACCTCCGGTTTGAATGCCGGCGGTGTTCGCGTGCTGACGCCCGCGGCCAACTTGGCTTCGGATGACACCGAGGAGATCGTCGAGATCTGGGTCACGCTCAAGACGAGCGTCCCCCACGATCGGTTAGTCCAGTTGCAGACGGTCGTGTGGCACACCGAGAACTCGAAGATCTTCGGTCTTCCTCACGACATTGGCCCGGACAGCGCGGAATTCGAGACCGGTCCGTTGGTCGCCGAGGGATTTACCAAGGCGGCGACGACGACATTGCCGACGCGCGAGGTCTTCCAAGGCTCGCGATTCCTTGCCCAGGAGCTGAAGCTTGAGGATGACGACTTCGATCCGTACGGCATTACCATCACGTCGGTGATGATTCGGAACATGGCTCCAACGAGCCGCCTGGCGGACTTGAATGTGGCGCGTTTGGAAGTGCGGCGGAAGTCGGATGGCGCGTTGTTGGGAGAAGTCATCGACCCCGTCGGCCTCAGCTTGGCAGGGACGCGCGTGACCACCGACATGAACAACGCGGTGCTGGACGATTCGATTGTCGAGCTGGAGATTTGGGTGACGCTCAAGACAACGGTGCCGTTCGGCCGGAAGATGCAGCTCGAATCCATCGTCTGGCACACGGAAGGTACGGTCACATTCCAGACGAACCCACTGGTGGGTCCCGCCGTGTTTACGACGGCTGAAGGCGATCCTCCGACCAACGTGAACTTTACGTGGCAGCCGCTTGATCCTTCGTTTGAGGACGAGATTACATTCACGCCCGCCGCCAACATCGCGGATCCCGAGGGCGCGATTGCCAATGCAACATTCGCTTGGAACTTCGGCGATGGCAGTGCGGTGGAAGAGACGACGGGAACAGCCGTCGTGACGCACACGTACCCAGGAGGCGGCACGTACACGGTGAGCTTGGCTGTGACCGGAGAAGACGGTCTGACAAGCACGATGACGCATGAAGTCATCGTCGAAGGGCCGCCCAATACGGCGCCACGGATTGACGAGATCATTGCTGATCCTGCCAATCCCCAGCCGGATGATGACGTTGACTTCGAAGCGACGATCATTGATCCCGATCAGCCTGCAGGAACGCCGTTTGGCTATCTGTGGGATTTCGGCGATGAGGATGAGACGACGAGTACGAATGCAGCGCCTCGTTTCAACTACGACACAGCAGGCACCTATACGGTGACACTGACGGTGACTGACGATCAAGGTGCGACGCACACGGCGACGTTCGAACTCTCGGTGGGCAATGAGCCTCCAGTGATCGGTGGGCTGACAGCCACGCCGGCGGCACCCAATACGGGCGACAACGTTACGCTGAAGGCGACCAACGTCACCGATCCTGACGGCGACGAAATCGATCACTACGAGTGGGAATTCGGCGATGGATCGACGAACAACAACGGCACGGATGAGATCATCCATGTGTATGGTGCTCCTGGAACGTTCACCGTCGAAGTTGTGGCAGTCGACGATCGCGGTGGCCGCAGTGCGGCACGGACGCTCGATGTTACGGTTGAGGGGCCAACGCGCGTGGTCATGCGCGGCTATCCCAATCCAGCATCGACGAGAGCCACCATCAACTACTTCCTGCCAGAGGGGGCCAAGAATCCAGAGCTTCTGATCTTCGATCTTGGAGGCACTCGGATCTTGCGTCAGGATATCGCGGCAGGCGCGACTGAATTTGACTGGGGTCTGCAAGACGACAACGGGTCTGCGATGCCCAATGGACTGTACCTATGCATCGTTACGGCAACGAGCGCGGCGGATCGAAAGATCACGTCTGACGTGTTCCGCTTGCTGATTGCACGGTAGGGAGGGAGTCATCGTGAAGCAAATCAAGTTACTCATGTTGGTGGCAATCCTCGGGCTGGGGATTGGGCTGCCTGCCACAGCACAGCAGGCATCAACCATCTTTGAGATTCAGCCCGGCGTAAGCATGTTGGGCGCTGGGGCTGCCGGACTATCGGTAGCCAATGGCGCGGAGACGTTGTACTACAACCCAGCTTCCTTGGCTGCGTTGCCTGGAATCAGCTTCAGCTCGTTCTATGCCTCGCATATGGGCTTGGCCAACTACTCCGCGCTTTCGTTGACATTCCGAAACTGGGGTCTGGCAGCTCTGTTGCTAGATTCCGGCGGAATCGATGGATATGACGCAAACGGGAATGCGACAACGGCGCTTTCCTACAAGAATACGGGAATCCTGTTTGGCGTGGGCATTGACCCCAGTTCCTTCTCGTTCATCCCGAATCTGCCGTTCGATTTTTCCATCGGCGCACGAATCAAGTACCTGTCTGTTCAGATTGCTGAGGATTCAGGGACGGGCTTCTCGTTCGATCTTGGATTCCGGACGACGATGCCGGATATGAAGCTTGGACCGCTCTCTGTCACAGACTTTGCCATCGGCGTGACGGCAGTCAACCTGTTTGGCGGCATCTCCTATGATGTCGAGCAAGACAACTTCGAGATGGATGTGCGGCTGGGAACATCTGTGCGTATGGCGAAGGTCTTCTTTGTCGCGCTGGATCTTTATTTGGGCGGATCGGCACATCTGGGCGTGGTGTATTCGCCTGTGCCATCCCTTGATCTGCGGCTGGGCGTGATCTCAGGCAGTACGGTTTCCTTGACCGCCGGTGTGGGCGTCAACGTGGACGGGTTCCTTATCGACTATGCGTTTGCCACCCACAAGCTCGGGGGAACGCATCGCGTGTCGCTGACGCTTGACTTCGCCAACCTGGATCTCGGTGGAATCAGCCGTTCGCTACGTAACATCCTGCCGTAAGACCAGTAGTGCGATCTTTGGAATGACTCCCAAGAAACGGGAGAGCCTCGGCTCTCCCGTTTGCTTTGATTATGAAGTGCCGTGGGATTAAGAACGGTTCTCGCAAAGCTCGCGAAGAACGCCAAGAGAACCTCACAGATCTTGCCATTCCTGTATCTTGCCTGCTGTGCTTTGCGTTCTTTGCGGCGGCGCCCCGTGTACAGGTTCTCTTCTTTCCCCTGCGCCAAGCAATCCTGCGGGTTGCCCGACTCTGCGGGGCGAGTGATCCAGAAGTCAGATTGCTGGTCCCCTGATTGAGGCTGTGGTTCTCCCAGAAGAATAGTTCCCTTGGCGCTCTTTGCGACTTTGCGAGAGATGGTGTTCGTGCTTGGTTTCAGCACCTCCCTGCACTGGTCTTGTGTTTGCCTCTGCACCCGGGATGTTTGGCATTCATGCCAAACTCCAACAACCTGATGTCTGCGCATCAGGTTGCCGACTCTGCGGGAGAATGGTGTTGGTCTTGGCCTGTAGCTGGTTCCTTTGCGTTCTTTGCGGCTTGGCGAGAGATTGCTATCTTGGGGTTGCTTTGGCAGGCAACTCCTTTGAAGAGGAATCTTTAGAGATTGAATCCCCATTCGCGTGCTAGTTCTGTCAGACGTGCGTTGTCGATGGCGTCTCGGATGTCGGCCATCAGGCGCACCAGAAAGCGGAGATTGTGCAAGGTGGCCAATCGGTAGAACGAGAACTCACCCGCCCGACACAGATGCCGCAGATAGGCGCGGGAGTGGTGCTGGCACGTGAAGCAGTCGCACTGAGGATCAATGGGGCCGTCGTCGTTGATGAACTGAGCATTGCGTAGATTAATGCGATGCCGAGGTGCGCCTTTCAGAAACACACTGCCATTGCGAGCCAGGCGCGTCGGCGCCGCACAGTCGAATGTATCGATCCCGCGTGCCGAGCACATGAACAGATCCTCTATCTCTCCGATGCCCAGCAAGTGCCTTGGTAGCTCGTCTGGCAGAAGCGGGATCGTCCAGTCAAGCACATTCCACATGTCGGTCTTGGATCGGCCGAGCGAGCCGCCGATCGCAATGCCATCAAAGGCCATGTTGCTGATCGTGCGAGCGCTCTCCAGGCGAAGATCGTGATATGCGCCGCCTTGAACGATCCCATACAACGCCTGATGGGGATTGGGAAATGTCTCGTCATCCTTGAGCAGCTGGAAGGCCGCTAGTCCCCGTTGCGCCCAGCGATGGGTGCGCTCCATCGAGCTCTTGGTGTAGGCATGATCATGCAACGGCGATGTGCATTCATCGAGAGGCACGATGATGTCGGCACCCAGTTTGCGTTCGATGGTGATCACAGACTCAGGCGTGAAGGTGTGCGGCGATCCGTCTATGACGGAGCGGAAATCCACGCCCTTCTCAGTCAGTCGGACAAGCGGCTTGCTGGGCCTTACCTTGGGTTTGGCGGGTGTATTGGCACCAGGAAAGATGGAGGCAACCTTGCCTACGCCATGCTCCTTGCTGGCACCGAGGCTGAACACTTGAAAGCCGCCGGAGTCTGTCATGGTCGGGCGATTCCAGCCTGAGAAAGCGTGTAATCCGCCCAGACCTGCCACCGTGTCTTCGCCAGGCTGAAGATGCAGGTGATAGGTATTGGCAATGATGATCTGAAGGCCAAGATCGATGAGCGCCTGCGGCTCCAAGGCCTTGATGGTGGCCCGTGTGGCGACGCCGACAAATGCTGGCGTCTTCACAGATCCATGTGCTGTGTGAAGCTGGCCCGTACGCGCAAGCGTGTCTGGATCTTGATTCTCGATGTCAAATGAGAAGTGGCTGGTCATGCGGAGTCATTCACCTCGACGTGAATCCTATCCGCGGAGAGTTTGTTCTTCGAGTATCGCCTCACCGTTCAGTCAAGAACACTACAGAGATGTCTCGCAAAGGCCCAAGTACGCAAAGAAGAGCAGTACTTAGGGAAGAATTGGCGCGGTAGGCATCTCTTGGCGACCTTTGCGGCTTGAGTGAGCGGCAATGCAGCGCATTGCTTGGCGAACGGGCGAGGAATGTTGCTTTGGCCTTGAGTGGTGCGGACTCTTAGTTGAGTCCCGGTTCGAGCACGCGGAACAGAGGCTCATATTCGCATGCCGGATGCCAGAAGAGGTAGCCGTCTGCACCGTGTGTTTGCGCTGCCTGAATCTGTGCATCGATGTAGTCTTCGAGGGTCATGCCTTCAGGGATGTATCGATCGAACGCCTGAAGAAAAGGACGGAAGCTGGCTTCAACGCGCCTCAGCCCGGAGGTCAACGCATCCTGAATGGTTCGATAGGGGTCGTCGCGATAGATCTGCTCGTAGTAATGCGACGGGTAGACCATGGGCGAGATGAAGTCCAAGTAGAGTGACATTTCTTCGAGTGATTGGCCGATAGGATCGATCATCTTGGCGTTCCACGGCCACATGACTCGCCCGAAGACGTCAGCCGATAGGGTGATCTGGTCGCCGAGTTGCTGCTGTGCCTGAGCGAGGAAGGCGGCCACGGAAGCAAACCGATCCGCATAGACATTCTCAAGCTCGCCGCCATCCGCGTAGCGGATGTAGTCAAACTGCAACTCGTCAAAACCCAAGGCGGCGACCTCAGATGCAATGGCTAGGTTGTAGTCGCAAGCTGTGGCATTGTGGCATGGGACCCAAGACTCCTCTAGCCCCAGGTGCGTGGCCAGGAGAGGATCGAAGAACACGACCTGCCTGGCGATCAAGTAGAAGCCGCTCGCGTGCAAGTCGGCCAGGATTTCTGGAAAACTGAGCCTGCCAGTGGATGCACCGATCTCGCTGGCCAGCGGCACGGAACTCGCATACGTAACCTCACCGTGCATGTTCTTGACGTTGATCACAAGCGTATCGATCTGCCCTGCCTCTTTGGCTGCATAGACAGCATCCATGACCGAAGGCTTCGTAAGCGCATAAGAGGTCAAGTAGACGCCGACTCGGCCGTGCCCCGAGGGGAAGAATCTTGATTCGATCTCCCATGGTGTTCCTGGAGCTCTCCTCACGCCAGATGCAAATACGAACGCCAAAGCAGCCATGAACAAGACGAAGTAGAAGCCAGGCGGAGTCTTTCGATTCATGACTTGAAGTGTAGGCGAACAAAGCGCCACGAACAGAATGGTGGTGAGACTTCTATGGGACGTTTCGCACGTCTTGAGGAGTCAGGATGTTTGTGTTGCTGTGTTCACGGTTCTGCCATCAGTCCTTCACACGCGATCCATGCCCGGCGAGTATCGTGGATCGCATATGGGAACGTTGCTTTCAATTGTCCGAGGTGCAAAGCGTCGATATAATGACTCGGACCAATTCAGAACATTGATACCAGTGGCTGACAGTGCTTGTGCCTGTTTTCAATCAAGCAGGGGCCGTGTCTGCTCTTGCTGGAACTAGGGTTGATTGAGCAGCCCGCCGAGGGTGGGATGAATGAAGACGAGTAAAGGGGAACTCTCCATGAAACGAATCATCGCGATGATCTTACTGCTAGGGGCTGCAGCCTTTGTCCTCACGGCTTGTTTGCCAGAAGAACTCAGTGTAGGCGACGACACCAGTACGGCCTCTTCTGTTGACAGCAGCGCTGACGGTAGCGCAGAGACCGTGCCTGCGGAGGTCGATGCCACATCAGCGACAGAGAGTGGCACAGCTGTCACGGATGAAAACACCGAAGTTCCCGCTACAAGCAATGCGGCTTCTGAAGGCATTCGAGGTCCGATTTCCATTCTCGGAAATACCGACTTCACAGCCGAAAACGGTGTTGTTGGAGGATCGGGCACTGCTGACGATCCGTACGTGATTGCGGCCTGGGAAATCATCGTTCCAGCTGGTGAGTACTACGGCGTACGAATTGAAAATGTGACGGCCCATTTTGCGCTCCGAGGATTGATCATTCAAAACGCAGCGCAGATGGATGGCGCAGGAATCCGAATTGGATTCGCATCAGGCGGGGCGATTGAAGGGTGTTCCATTGCCAACTCCATGAACGGCGTTGTCATCCTCTCCTCAACAGACATTTCCATGGAGAACTGCGTGATCTACGTCTCTGGCAGCGGGCTAGAGGTGATTGGTGAGACAACGGAGCAGTATCGTCACCAGATTGCGCAGAGCAACCTGTACAACGGCTTGCCCATCTACTACTTCTATGGGTTAGATGGCGAAACGATTTCCGGGCTCAAGGGCGCGCATATGACCCTTGCAGGAAGTCGCAACGTCACGATCTCCAACAATGAACTTGTCAATGGGGATGGCCTCTTGCTGGCGTTCGTCGAGGACTCGACTGTCACATTGAACCTGGTTCATCGGACCGCGAACATCATTACAGAACACGGCATTCACCTCTACGAGTCGAGCAACAACGTCATCTCGACCAATGTCATCAAGAACAATCGCTTGGCAGGCATTCAGTTGACATTGTCAGACTCGAACAAGATTCTCGACAACCCGATTCTCGTGAATGATACAGGCGTGCGCGTGTTTGCCTCGGATGGCAACGAGATTCGCGGCAACAATATCTACGGGAATGTGACGGGGATTGCCCTGTTGGGCGGGGCGAGTGAGAACGCTGTTCTCGAAAATGCCATCGGCGATGACAACGACAACATGAATCAGGGGATTTCTCTGACGATCTCTCTGTCGAACATCGTGGCGCGCAATTTGATCTTCGGCGCGGACACTGGAATTCTGCTCAATGCCCAAGCCTTTTCTAACACGCTGGCTGACAACACGGTTGTGGCAGGCGGATATGGCATCTACATGGAAGGGACGAACAACATCGCTGAGCGAAACCTGTTGTCACAGTTCTCTCGCGGGATCATGTTCCCGGAAACGTTCCAACGCTCGACGACGAAGGGGAATACCTTCCGCGGCAACGTCTTGGCAGACAATGGCAACCACGTCTACACCAACTTGGATTCTACAGGGAACGTGTTCACAGGAAACGCCTTCCTCAACGATGGCCGTGTACTTGTTGACGACAAGGGGACCGGCAATAGTTGGACACAGAATGGTCGGGGCAACTACTGGGGGTTCCGAAGTGTGACAGACAACGATGGCGATGGCATCGGCGATCGCCCGATTACGGTTCCTTCCTCAGGTGTCGATGACACCGCCCCCTTGGCGAGCATCAATGCCCTCGATCTAGGATTGGGGATTGTGGGGACGCTTGAATTGTCTGTCGTAACCATCGAAACCCGTGATGGAGATACGATTGAGATCGCTGCCTATGTCGCAGATACCGACTATTCGCGAATGACAGGATTCAGAGGGTTCCCTAGCGAACTCATCACTGGATTCCCTGGCATTCTCTTTGCGTTCGATAGCGAGAAGGATGAGACAGCCGCCGGCAGTGGGTTTACCATGCAGACCGTCCCCTTTGACCTCGATATTGCGTTCTTCAGTGCCGAGGGTGATTGGGCTGGTTCAACAACGATGGTCGCGCAGACGACAGCAATCTACAAGGCGGGTGCGCCCTACATGTATGCGCTTGAGTTGCCGGCTGGATCGTTGGCAGACCTGGGGATCGGCGCTGGATCAGCACTGGTTCTGCCCTAGCCCGTCATGAGTAGACTCGACGCCGTGATCTTCGACTTGGATGGAACCCTCGTCCGATATCACGGCGTCGAATTTGAGTCGAGCTGGGGGGCGCTGGCTGTCGCTGCAGGCGTGTCTGAGCGCTCCCAAGAGCTGTTTCGCGAGTACTTCGCACGCAAGGACGCCTATGCCGAGTGGGTGGCGAAAGAGGCCAAGCTGCTCGAAGGTGTCTGTGTTGCGCACATCTGCAAACGGATCTTCCCGCCGCCGTATGCGCAAGGAGTGATGCGGGCAGTGCAGCAACTGAAAGGCCTCTACACGTTGGGTATTCTGTCATCTGGCGTCGACCTGGTGGCTGATCGAGTAGCCAGCGACTTGGGATTAGACTTCGCTTGGGCGAATCGCTTGCTTGTCTCCAAGGGTTGCTTCACAGGTGTGAGCAAGACGGTGGTTGGCTTATGGTCCAAGGGACAAGTCCTTGAGACATTGGCGCAAGAGCATGGCCTTGCGCTTGATCGCATTTGCTTTGTGGGTGACAACGTCAATGATTTGCCCGCGCTAGAGCGCGTTGGCTTGGCAATTGCCGCCAATCCGAAAGACGATCGACTTCGCGAGGTCGCCGATCATGTGATCGATGACTTCGCGCTCTTGCCAGGTTTGATTCGTCAGTACGAAGCTGCTTCCTTGGCTGCCTAGTTAGCAGGTGCTGCGGCCAATCAGACCCCATCGTGCATCGCGACTTCAATCAGTGAGGATCCTCGTAGTAGAAGATCTGATACACGAGACGATCGAGAATCTCTCCCTTGAACGCCCGACCCAATCCTCGTCGAACGAAGGCTGGCAAGCTATGGCGCAAGGTCTCTGAATAATCGACGGCCAGCACGACGTCGCCCAGTGTGGTGAGGGATTGCTGCAAGAGCTTCGCACCAATCAACCGTAGGTCCTGATGTTTGGGATCGATGACCACGGCAGGAAGGAAGTAGATCTCTTTTGCGCGACTCCGCTTGGGATAATGGTCTTCGAAGTATCCGGCGTTGACCCATGGAATCTTCTCGAGCACATTCGTGATCAGTGTGACGCCAGCCAGTTCATCATCTGTGTAGACCAGAAACTTGGTGAAATCCTCATCCTGCAACACGGCATCGAATTGCGAAGCATCATAGGCGCCGTGATGAATGGGCGTGCGACGATTGAGTCGCTCGAATGCTTCCTTGTAGATGCCCCAAAGCATGGTTCGTTCATGCTGCTCATGCACAATGAGCGTCTCGATGATGCGGATGTGATCTTCCATGGCTCCCTCGATTCTATGTTCCAAAGATGCGGTCTCCTGCATCGCCTAGCCCAGGAAGGATGTAGCCCTTCTCATTCAGCTGCCGATCGATGGCTGCCGTATAGATAGGTACATTAGGATGCGCGCTGCTGTAGGCATCGACGCCTTCTGGTGCAGCCACCAGGCACAGGAACTGGATGTCCTTCCCTCCCTCGCGCTTGATGATATCCGTTGCCGCGATGGCACTGCCGCCTGTCGCCAGCATCGGGTCAACGAGAATGATGTGTGCGCTTGCCAAGTCAGGAGGAAGCTTGCAGTAATACTCCACCGGCTGGAGAGACTTGGGGTCGCGAAATAGTCCAATATGGCCCACCTTGGCCATGGGGATGAGGTTCAGCACGCCGCCAAGCATCCCGGTTCCCGCACGCAGGATGGGTACAAGCACGACACTTGCCTCAAGGACGCGGCCAATCATTGGCTCCAAGGGCGTGTTTATCGGGCGATCGCGAAGCGGATAGTTGCGTGTGATCTCGTACACCATGAATGCCGTGAGCTCTTCCAGCAATCGGCGAAACGTCTCGTTTCCCGTATTGGCGTCGCGCATCAGCGTGAGTTTGCTTTGGATGAGAGGATGTTCAAGAACGTGCAGCATGTGCTTCCTCCGATGAGTGTCTTAAGTGCACTGAAGATACCGAAGGGATGAGGCGGGGGCAACCTCTGATGATGCAGTGGATGAAGGCGCGGGCAAGAGACTGTCTCCTGCCCGCGCATGGCATTGTTGCTAGTTGCCAGCAACCTGAAGCGAATCGATCAGCAGATACGGTGATTCCCCAATGGGAAGGAATCCGCTGCAGGGACCCGTCTCACGGCTGATGGCGCCGATGTTTTGGCAATCCTCGTAGACATTGCCAGAGATCATCGTCTTGTCCAGACGGCCGACAACTGCGCCGTTCTTAATGTGGAAACCCACAGCTTGAACGGCGAATTGCCCCTGGGCGTAGTTGCCTGAGTGGAAGCCCATGCCATTGGTGATGAGAAGCCCTTCCTTCATGCCCTTGACCAGTTCCTTCCACGAGATATCTCCTGCGTCAATCGTCGGACAGCAGAACCACGGATTAATGGCCGTCTCATTGCCGCTGCCGAACATGGTGCGCTTGAAGCCATGGCCAGTAGAGGGCCGCCCCATCGTAGCGCCCACGCGCTGATCGAAGATGAAGTCCTTGAGCACGCCGTTCTCGACGATGGTGTGCTTTGCACAGGGGGTGCCCTCATCGTCAAAGGCTCGGGCGTCGACACTCCCCTCCAGCAACGGATCATCATGGATTGTTAGCTTATCGGAGAGAATCTTCTCACCGAGCCGTTTCGCGAGCGGAGACGTTCCCTTCCATACGGCCTCGCCGCTCACGCCTGCCAGAAGGGGCATCATCATCAGGAACGCTGCATGCGGAGTGAGGATGACGGGCAGTCTGCCGGTCGCCGGAGTGGAGGTCTGATTGCCCCAGTTATACCAGGTGACGAATTCGTCAAGCATCTCGTCGCTGATCACGGGCACGCTGACAGAGGATGCGAAGTCAACTACGCCAATGCCAGCACCCTTAAATGGTGCGCCGAAGTAGCAGCCTACCCTGGTTGACTTGGCGTTGGCATCGGCCCCAGCTGCTGTCTGGATGGACAGTTCGGTAGCGTGACGTTCAGCGCCTATTCCCAAGGCAACATCAGGAAGCTGTCTCTTGAGCTTTGTCTTGATGCGCTCGCAGAGTTCAATCAAATCAGCGGACGTGAGGTTCGCAGCTGCTTGATCGTAGTTGTCTAGCTGTGGGTAGTGAGCCGGACCAGCGAACGAGTAGGCAATTGGATCACCATACTCTGCTGCGGTGATCGCATGGTCTAGAAACCCGTCTTGATCGGGGAATACGGCGTATGCCGAGCCGATCCTGCCATCTTTGATCACACGCAAGGAAGACTCGGACACGTCGTCTTCTGTGACTTGTTGTAGTCGGTAGTTCTCATACCGCACGTCGATCGAATGGGCCTGATTCCAGTACAGTTCTGCCTGATCTACGGTTTGCTTGGCTTTGTCGATAAGGGGATGCATTAGATGCCTCCAATGGTGACCGAGTCAATCTTGATGTGTGGCGATCCCTTTCCGGATTTGCGGTTCATCTGCATGGGGCCGCCACCACCTTTCCCGCAGCCTCCACGCTCGCCGAATTTTACGTC
>SPBW01000171.1 GCA_004525685.1 Candidatus Atribacteria bacterium | reverse complement strand
GGCATCGACTCGCCGCGGAGCAGAAGCTGTGATAAGTCTGCGATCCCACGGTCGCCGTCGTCAAACACGATGTTGTAGATTCCCTGTTGGGCATCCGAAACAACCGTCGCGGGATAGAACCACTCGTCCTCCACCCATTCCGCCAAGACGCGCGTTCCGACCCTCACTTGGTCTGCCTCGACCGCACGGCTCAAGACGATCAAAGAAGCGGGCAGGTCTGCCACGGAGGGCAGGTCGGGATCAACATAGTTCACGCCTGTTGTGTCGTCGAAAGCCACAACAAAGCCGAGGGCCGTCTCCTCTGTCAGAACACCGGGATACCAATCATTGGGCTCCCACTGCGCCCAGACAAGGTCGCCGACTTCGAGCGCCTGACCAAAACCAGCTACGCTCACTAGGATCAATCCTGCCATCGCAAGAATCGTTTTCCAATAAGTCATGAGTCATCTCCTTTCTCATCACTGAAGACGTCTCGACTCCAAAGCGCGACCTTGTATTCGATCGCTGTTTCGATCACCAAGACGGCGACAGATGGCTATTCAATCTACCACATCATAGGAGACCCATGTGCTGGGAGCGTGTGGATGTGATGAGGGAATTGCCGGGTGAAGGAACCTCAGAGGCCTCCGAGAAAGCCGTTGCCGAGCACTGGCTTTCTTCCCTACGAGTCATCCCCACCCGCCTGCCAGACGACGAGCAAGAACTTGAGATCTGAGCGCTTGATCCCCTGAACTCATGCCGTGGACGAAACACCAACATCAAAGACCTGAACATCCCTCTTGCGCTGATGCACGATCAAATCTGCGCGAGACGAGAATCGGAGACGCAGTTCAACAACGGCAATTCAAGAATGAAAGCCTGCCTCCAACCAAGCCTTGAGTCCCCGGAACTCCTCAACGTCAAAGAACAAGACTTGACCCAGCACTGACCCCGCGCACATTGAAAACTGCGGCTATACAGGCGCGTTTACTTGCTCCTTGGCTGCCTTGGTGAGCGTGTCGCCAACGTTCTGCCAGCCGCGATTGGCATCTTCGATGGCGCGCAAGACCCTCGGAACGATGATTCGGAAAGGCGTCGCTCCCGCTGAGACCTCGTCCACCGTTCCCGCGAACAGCACCCCGTAGTGCGGGCAGTAGAACAGCCATGAGACTGTAGAACCCGTGTGCCCGATGACTGGTGGAATGGGACGGAACGGTGTGTACACCCGAGGCAGAGCAAAACGCATCATGCCGAACCCATATTCGATCGGCGAGCTTGGTGCTCGCAATGCAGCCATGTCGAGCGGCAGACCGAAGCGCTTCCAGCACCTCGTCATGAGACCGAGCGTGGCAGGGTCATCGAAGAGTTCACCGCCCAGCAGTGCACGCAGCGACGCGATCTGGTCGCCACCTGTGCTGTAGATGCTTCTCAGAGACACGAGGATCTGCGGAAGGTCGATCGCCTGGTCGCCGGCCCACAGAGTGGCGGATTCCGGAGTGGGGGCGAGCGGCTCAGAGACTCCCAAGGAGTACGTATGCCCCATGCCGACTGGCGCGAAGATCAACTCGTTGAACACCTCGTGCAGGGGTCGTCGGTGTAGTGCCTCGATGATCGCGATGAGCAAATGGTAATTGGTGTCGCAGTATCGTACCTTCGACCGCTCGGACATTGGATCCTGTGGTGGGAAATGGGGTGCAAGGTCATCGCGCACCGTGCTCATCGCGCTCTCGGCGCTTAGTGTGAGATCCCCGCCACCCTCGATGAGACGTTCGATGAGGCTCCGCCCTCCCCTAGGACGATCCTCAAGGTAGTCGGCCAATCCCGAGGTATGGCTGAGGAGGTGCCCAACCGTGATCTGGTCGCTGTGGTCCACGCCACCCCTCACATGGATCCGGTCAGTGAGCTCTGGCGGAAGATACGCGGAGAGGGGGGCGTCGAGGCTGAGCCTCCTCTGTTCGTAAAGCTTCAGAATGACGGTGGCCGTGTAGAGCTTGTCGACGCTCGCTATGAAATACGGGATGTTGGGACTCATCGGTGTGCCATCGGCATAGGCGGCCCCCGCCGCGCCGTTCCAGCTGACAGAGCCGTCGATGGTTTCTATAGCCAGGATCGCATGCCGGATCCCCTTACGCCCGACCAGATGCTCAAGCAACTCTTGCAGACGGTCTCCGGGGATTCTCACCTGCTTCTGAGCGGCTTGCGTCGCCTGAGTGACGGATTGTGTCACTTGGGTCCCTTCCTTCGAGCTCGCAATGGCCTTGATCCTCACGACTCGCCTGCTGTGAAGCGAGTCCACAAGATAGGTCACTGAGGCTCTGTCTAACAATGATCAGTTTGCGAACGCGCACGCTAGCACCGAGGCTCGCTCCGCTCGCAGTTCTCCAGCCCAGTGACTCATTCCCACCGTCATCGCCTCTCGTATTGACTGAGCATTCTTGCGTACCAGCCTATAACCATGAGACTGTCGGATCAAGTCCAAGCAAGACGAGAATCAGAGGCACAATTCACCCACGGCAGTTCAAGAATACGCCCCTCGACCATCAGTATGATCGGGACACGAAAGCACGAGAAATCCTAAGAATGAAGGTCAGACTCCTGCGACTCTAGAAGGCACGAATTAGGTCCAGTGTCCCCCATCCGGGAACCGAAACATCGGAAGGCAGGGTCAGTCCACGAGGATCGATGAGATCACATCCGTTTGCGATAAACGACCACGCGCTGGTACGGACGAAAGCCAACGCTTTCATACAAACCTAGAGCGCCGGACAGATTCTCAGCGTCAACGCCCAGTCCCGCGTTCGTCAGTCCACGCGCTTTGAAGAGGTGTAGGCTGCCGACAAGCAACGCACGCCCCAGCCCCTGCTTTCGCCAGGGGCGGCGCACAAACAGGTCATCCGTTTCGCCCCAGGTACCTTCGTGAACGACATTAATCGCAGCGCCAGCCACCTCATTGCCGTCCCATGCCACAAGCCACAGGCTTGGGTCCAGTTCCGGCATCGCTACCCAGGTCTGGTACATCTCCTCACTGGGTGCGACATGGTCTCGTTGGTCACAGAAGCACTCTTCTCCCGCTTCCCAGATCGCGCGATAGTGCTCGGGCAGAGGAGGGCGAAGCGAGAGCCCAAGAGGCAGAGGGGCATGGGGCAAGTCGTCGTCCAGTGAACGCTGCATTTCAAAATAGTAGCGGTTGGGGGCGTAGCTCAGGGAGAGCAGCACCTCGACTCGGGCTGGCCAAGTCTCCGGCACCTTGCTGGCGAGCCAATGGCACGCACCGCTTGGTCCAGCTGAAGCCACCATCCATGCACGACGCTCCATATGGTGCTGCATAGCCAGTTCCAGACCACAGCCACGCCACTCTGACATCAGGTGTAGGTTGATGAAATGGAAACGGGCACCGTCGTCCTCCTCGCGCCACTCCGTGTTGGCATGGCCAATCAGTGCCCCATCCAATTCCACGAGCAGGCTATCCTGCTGCGGATCCCAATGGACAGGATGTGCGTGGATGTTGGCCAGTCCTTCTGCCGTCATACGCTCCGAATTCCCGTCGGCAGCAAAGCTGGCGTTTATTACAGCCGCGATCATGGGCAAATCTGCTTCGCCATGAAAGCGACGAAAACCTAACCCCGGAATCGCGGGCGCTTCAGGCACCACGAGTTGGAATGAGTCATGTGTTTCCATTGTCTATGCACAGACCCCAACCATGCTTGGTGTGCGAACGCGCACGCCAACACCGAGGCTCGCTCGCTGTTCTCCAGCCCAGTAACTCATTCCCACCCTCATCGCTTCTCATATTGACTGAGTATTCTTGCGTACCAGCCTATAACCATGAGACTCTTGGATCAAGTCCAGGCAGGATGAGAATCGGAGGCACAGTTCAACCAGGCCGATTCAAGAACATAGGCCTGCCCCCTCGACCATCAGCATGACTGCAAAGCGGGAGCACGAGAAATCCTATCAATGAAGATCAGACCCCGGAGGCACACGATGCTGGGCGGAATTTCTGGTGCAAGCTGGAAGAAGTCGGCGATAATCTTGGTCTCTGCTACTCGACAATCAGCGTAATTGCCAACCGAGTTGACGAGAGCGTCAAATCCTAAGAATCTAGATGTGCCTCCGCGCCCAGATGTCTCCAAAGCGCAGATTCGCTTCAGCAAGTGCGTCGATGATGGCTGAAGCCAACGCCTCCGGCGCCTGCTGCCAATCAAGGATGATGTCGCTATCCGGCCGGACTTGCTGAAGCTGTGCCAGATAGGCGTCTCTCATCCACAACAGGTAGTTGTCTGCTAGCCATTGGACGTTCTTGAGCTGATTCTGGAGTTCATCCTTGGACATCGCCTCGATGTCAGCGTTCCCCAAGCTTCGAGAGAATCGCCGGGCTAACCCGACTTCAAGAGGTGTATCGATGAACACGAGATAGTCGATGTACTGGCCCGTCTCTTGCTGAGCGCGGCCAAGTGGACCTTCAAACACGATGATCTTGGCAGGTTGAACCACCATGCCGCTTTTCGGCGAGGTGATCGGTTCGCCGTTCTTCAAGGAGCAGAGATGCTGGGCCAACAGTGGCGACTTGACCTCATTGAAGTCCGCTCCATCGCCGACGATCGCCGCAGGGCTCTTGGGATACGTCTCTGGAGTCTCGTAGTCATCGAAGTAGATGGCAACAGCGTCATCCAGCTGGTTGACAAGTTCGCGAACGACCGTTGACTTCCCTCC
>SPBW01000065.1 GCA_004525685.1 Candidatus Atribacteria bacterium | reverse complement strand
GGCACCTGCCATTCTCCCAAGCAATGCGGAGCACGGGCCTGGAGAATGGCACCTGCCATTCTCCCAAGCAATGCGGAGCATTGCCGTTGCCACCAACAGCGTCACGGACCTAAGATGGAGAGTACGGGCGAGAGGGCTGTTGCATCTTCTGGTTTGAGTAGTACCTACCCGAAGCCCTCTACGAGGGGTGGATACCCTCGAGTCCACACTCAACCACAACGCCGGGACGGCGGGAGCCAGGTGCTCCAGAAGGAGGTTCGCCGTGATCTACGACAAGCCGATCGCAGAACTCATTGAGCGGCGCTTCTCTTGCCGCACGTACGCTGATCAACCGATTGCTGCACAGACGCAGCAACGGTTGCGCGAGCGCATGACTTCGCTGGGTGCGGGCCCGTTCGGCACACCGCTACGTTTCGAACTGGTGGCAGCGACCGAACAAGACCGGGCAGCGCTGAAGGGGTTGGGGACCTACGGCTTCATCCGCGGCGCGGCCGGGTTCATCGTTGGCGCGGTAGGGCGGGGCGCGAAGGATTTTGAGGACTATGGCTATGCCATGGAAGCGCTCATTCTGGCGGCGACAGAGCTGGATCTGGGTACGTGTTGGCTCGGCGGGACCTTCACGAGGTCGAGCTTCGCAGAGAAGATCCATGCGTCGAGTGAGGAGCATATGCCGGCCGTGGCCTCGATCGGGCGTGTGGCCAATCCGGAGCAGGCCAGGAGGGGATTGCTTCGACGCCTGACCCAGGCTGAGAGCCGGTTGTCCTGGGAGATCCTCTTCTTCGACCAGGAATTCGGCACACCGCTCGTGCGCGAGAGTGCCGGAAGGTTCGCCCCAGTGCTTGACCTCGTTCGACTGGCTCCGTCCGGCTCGAACAAGCAGCCGTGGAGAATCGTGAAAGATGGAGAAACGTGGCATTTCTACATCGAACGGACGCCCGGCTATGGCAAGGGGCTGGCAACGAGGCTGTTGGGCAGTAAGAGCGAAGCGTTCCCGGACATCCAGCGGATCGACCTTGGGATAGCCATATGCCATTTCGATCTCGCGTCACGCGAGATAGGTGTGATGGGGACGTGGGTTGTGGAAGACCCTACGCTTGGAGGACCCCTGACCGAGTACGTGGCCAGCTTCGTCGTCTAGATCGGCATCTACTAGACGAGCGGGAACGAGTGGGCCATATCTCCTGATTCGAGAGAGTCAGCCCGCTTGGCGGATTCGAAGCGTCCGTCCGGTGATAGCTTCAAGATGCTCTGGGAATGAATCGGTGCAGTACTCAGCCGGAGAATGCCCGATGTCGGTCCGGTTCCGTTCTGCCTGCATGGATTTTCTGAAGGAGGAGTCTACCCGATCACGCCATTGTCGAAGAGGGCAAGAGGGCGCACTGCACGTGTACTCGTAGACAGAAGAGCACCTAGCTTCTTGCCAAGTATTGGCGCGTTCAACGAGACCCCTCGGCCTTGCCGACCAGCCAGGCCGAACGGCGCACTGGCTTGGCTGGTCAGAGAGTATGCGGACGAATCTACGTCGCGACCGCCATCACTCCCCATTCCTCGATCCTGAATTTGGCCACCGCGGTTGAGGAGAGTCCTTCGGCATCGGCGACAGTTAACGTAACGGAGTAGTTTCCTTCCTTGTCGAAGTTCCGCGTGCTTGTGTAGCTGTTTGTCACAACGCCGTCGCTCCAGTCCCAGATGTATTGAGCGATCGGCTCGCCGTCAGGGTCTCTGGAACCTTTTGCGATGACGCAGATGTCAATCGAATCGTCTTCGCCCGGTGCACCTGACAGATCGAATCGTGCAATCGGGGAATGCAAATCGATCTCGTGAACTTCCTCGTCACCGATGAGCCACGCGGCGCGTATCAGCTTGGCTCCATCGATCTCCCAGTCTATGCACAGCGTTCCAAAGGGTGTGCAGAAGCCGAACAGACGGATAGCCCCGCCTTCCTGAGAAATGACCGACATGTCAGCGCCTATGCCAACGACACGGGTGATATCGAGCGTTCCCGTGTACTCGATGAGCAAGCCATCTACATCGAGACCTGATTTGTTGGTGAACAGGGTGAGTGCAACTCCTGAATCAGGAAGCGGGTCGTGTGGAACGACGTTGCCCGTGGTGATGAGGGTAATCTCCAAGGAAGGCCCTTGCGGCACCCAGACATCCCAAGCCGCTTCTGCCGCCATCGCGAATGTGGCCGCCAGTATTGCAGCGAGTATGACTGCGGCTTTGAATCTGCGCATCTTCTTGCCGCTTTCCAGTTTCTCGATCTTGCTCTTGATCCTCCTCGGTGTCTTCTCCCTAATTGCTCTCAGCGTTCGATGCGTTTCTGTACGTTGCGCGTATCGTTTGCTCGCCTTCACATCGATGCTTCCTTGAGGGAGGTAAGACTAGACCAGCAGGCCAGAATGCGGAGAAGATGCGAAGAGAGGGCATGTTGGGAGGGAGTGAGTGCAGATGCCCGCTAGGCTGGAGTGACCTGCGTGCGGAGGAACTGGCCGACTCTCTTGGCCTTACATCGCTGGCGCCCATCACCTATACTCGACCTCAGGAGGAACGATGCTAAACAGATGCGCGGTGACGATTAAGGCCAAAGAGCCTTTGCTTGCATGGTTGAAGTCTCTTCCGGATTACGATGACTTGACGCTTGAAGACGTGAACCAGGAAACCACTGCCTACTTGTTGCCTGTCTTCGAGGATGAAACCGAGCAAGAGGAGCTGCTTAGCGAGTACTACGACCTGCTCTTTGAAGAGGAGTTGGCTGGCTGGTGGCTGGCCAAGGGCGATTGGCCCAAGGATCGTAGCCTTGAGATGTTCAATCTCTGGTTTGATGTTGACTTTCACTCTGTCGTCGTGGATCTAGAGGACGCCCCTCTTCTTGACGAAGACTAGGAGAAGGCAATCGGAGGTCTAGGATTGGGCCTCCCCAAAGCCTCTGTCTCGTCGCTAAAGCCGGGGCCGGATGCTAGGAGGCATGCGGAGTCACAAGCAGTGTCTCGGGACAAAGCTAGGCTCCATCTCCCACGATAGAGTGCCGTGCGCGGAGAAGATTTCGTCATCCGCTGCGGTGGCGACGAGTTCCTGATCGTTTTGCCTGAAACAGTCGGCCAAACGAATGCAATCGAATCACGCATTTTGGCTGCTGTTAGTCAGTGGAATACGTCGCACGGAGAGATGCTCGGATATCCGCTCGCCCTTGCCGTCGGAGACGCGCCGGTTACCTGTCAGCAAGCAGTCAATGGAGGAAGTCCTTACTGTGGCTGATCGCCGCAGGTACGAATGCAGGCGAGCGCTACGCGAAGAGATTGCACAAAGCAAGTGGTGCTTGCACCTACTCTATGACATCCCCATTCAGAGCGTCTTGATCGCCCGACTCCATGCTTGCGAATCGCCTGAGTGTTTGTCGAATCACTGTTTCAGAAATAGGCCCTGATGGCGAGGCTGTCTCCAAGATACGCCTGGGGATCGGCTGCGACAGAGGATCAAATCCCTCACGTCGTTTGAACTGATACTTGCGATGCAACACATCAGCTCCGAGCTCGCGGAGACGTGCTTTGTCGGACTCGAATCCAACAGTGGCTAGAGCTTCAAGAATCGCCTCGGGCGTGTACAGGCCGCGCGAGAAGAAACAGACGACGAGACTTGAGAGAACCTGCCGCCATCGCTCCTCTTCTAGTAGCTGATCGACCAAGCCTTCAACTGTCGGCTGGGTACCGGAAGCGAGATTCTTCTGATCGATACTGTATCCGGCATTGTCGAGGTGGCTGTGGCGCGCGCCGAGGAGGTAGCCCAGATAGCCAGCAGGGCCGGTGTGATAGCCGGGCATCTCATTGCCGCCAAAGGCGAGCGCGAAATCCTCTCCCCCATAGATCGACGAGGCATGAGCTACACCGCGAGCCAGCGCGCGATAAAAATCCGTGGGCTGAGTAACGAGTCGACGGACGGCCTCGATGGCGGCATCGGCATCCCCCCACGTCAATGCAACGCTGTCTGTATGCGTCAACGTCACCAAGCCGCGCTCAAGCGCTTCGGTTGCCCAGGCAAGCGTTACGCCAGCAGACATCGCGTCGAGGCCTTGAATCTCGACTTCATCCATCAAGCGGAGCATGCCCGAAGCATCTGAAATCCCCAGCATGGTGCCGAGCGCAAAGATCGGTTCGTAGTCATAGCTGAGCATCGACGTCTTGTAGAAATAAGGTTCGGATGGCTGGGGCGTGCGGAGCGCTGCGATGTGGATGCAGGCTACAGGGCAGTGCGAGCAGGCCAGCCGTCGCCCAAGATACTGCTCAGCCATTGTTTCGCCTGACAAGGCCTCGGCTGCTGCGAAGCGGGCTGCCTGCAGATTGCGCGTCGGCAATGCACCCAGCTCATTAAGAGGGAGCACGTTGATGGGCGTGCCGATGTCGTGATACTTCTTCATCAGCACGGAACCTGTTGCCTCCTTGTAGAGGGCGTTGTACTGCGCACGATAGCGACGGGGATCGGCCACAGGCAATGTCCGGCTTCCAGAGATGACGATTGCCTTTAGGTTCTTGCTGCCAAACACAGCGCCGAGGCCAAGGCGGCCGAAGTGACGATAGGTCTCCGTGATGACGCAGGCATAAGAAACCTGCTTCTCGCCAGCTAAGCCGATGCGCATGATGGAACGATGTCCGGATCCCTGCTCTCGTTCACGTAACACGCTGCCGACAGTGTAGCTGGACCGAAGGCCCCACAATGCCGAGGCATCGCGGAAGTGGACTTGCCCATCCTCAATTACCAGATAGACTGGGCTCTCGCTTTGCCCGACGATGACGATGGCGCCGTAGCCGGCCATGCGGATGGATACGGCGCTCCGTCCGCCAGCGTGGCTCTCGCCCAGGTTCCCTGTGTGCGGGGACTTGAACATAGCCACGGTCTTGGATGCCAGTGGATAGTGTCCGACAAGAGGGCCCACTGCGAAGATGATTGGATTGTCCTTGCCGAGCGGATCTGCGCCTTGTGGGCAAGTCTCCTCCAGTAAACGGATAGCTACACCGGCACCGCCGAGAGCAGCTTCGAATAGGTCAGGACGTTCGTCAATGGCAAAGCTGTGCTGAGATAGATCGACTGTCAGGACTCTTGCTAGCGGGTCGTGGCTAAGCATGGGCAGACTCCGCGATCTCTTCATGCGCCACTACACCATGGGGGCAGAAGCCGGCACAGATGCCGCAGTAGACGCAGATGAGCGGCTGCGCTAGTGCATCGTTCCAAAATACGGCGCCAAATGGGCAGGCTTCCTTGCACTTGCCGCATCCAATACATAACTGGGCGTGGAAGGAGACGCCACCGCCGTCTCGCGGCAATAGTGCCTGGGACGGACACACCGCCGCGCAGGGCGGATTCAGGCACGCTCGGCAGACAATGACGATGAACCCCTTTCGCATGCCGCCGGCCGAGCGAATACCAATGCGCGATTCGCCCATACCTCCTTTCCCTGATCTGCGAGTGCACGCGAACATGCAGAGTTGGCATCCGACGCAACGATCCACATCAACTACCGAAAGTCTCTTGACCATGGATACCTCACCATAGCTACGGTACTGCAACGGTCAACTTACACCAACTCATGGTGTCTGCGAGTCCCGCTTTATCGGACGGCGGGGCTACGCCGTCTTGTCATGTACGATGAGCCAAGGCGTGACGAGCAGCATGAACAGGGCGACGGCCACAATGCCCGCGCCGACGCCGACCTGATCGGCCAGCCATCCGAGCAGTGGGGCCATCACAGCCATGATCAACGTACGAAGCTGAACCTCGACAGACAGGCCTGAGGCCATCGAACGGTGATCCATGCGATCGGCCAAGTACCCGACAATCATCGGCCGGCGAAGGTTCTGCAGAACGTGTAGAGCCAGGAATGCGACGATGGCAATGGCATCCAAGTGAAGCCACGTTGCCGCTCCACCGACCATCAACATGAGTATGCCTAGCGCGAGGCTGAGGTTGATGCACAGCGCGAGCGACTTCAGGCGAGCCTGAATGGCGCCCGCATTGGAGCTGGCAAAGCTGGTAGCCAGATAGATGAAGAAGTACACGATGCCGATGAGGATGGCTGTTCTCTGATCTCCGCGAAGTGACACAAGCACGGGGAGCACAAGTGCCTGAGCCTGCACGATCGGCTGCAGGTAGTCCTTCGTCGACTTGAACAAGGCATCGAACCCGGCGCCGGACAAGAGTCCTCGTACGACGCATGGATCACGCAGCATCGCCCACAACCTGCGGAGTGCGGCTGCAAACTGATCTCCAATGTTCCGCCATCCCAAACCGACCTGAGTAACATGTTCGCCATCCAAAGCGCGTGGATAAGAGGCCAGCAGGAGAAGATTGAGAACATAGGGGACGGCGGATGCGAGGAAGATGATGCGGAAGCTGCCCGTCCAAAGGACTAGGCCTGCAGCGATGAGCGAAGCCAACGCTGATCCAAACTGGGACGCCGCGCGCGTCTTGCCATAATAGAACACCTTGCGATCCTCGTATCCGCAGATGCGCAAATGTTCAAGGATCATTGCCTTGTGCGTGCCGGAGCGAAAGGTCTCGCCGAATGCGAAGGCGATCATGGCGATCACGAACATCCAGTAGGCAGAAGCGAGATAGAATGCGATGAATGAACAGACGTAGGCGCTGAAGCCAAACAACATCGCCTTGCGCCGACCGAATGCATCAGCCATGACGCCGGTGGGTATTTCCAGGATATTGGTGGCGATCTCTCGAATGGACACCAACGTACCAATGGCCAAGAACGATAGCCCCGACTCGCGCAGGAATAGGATAAGGAACGGATCGAAGAAGCGCAGATTCTTCAGGAAACCGTAGGCGCGGAACTTCAAGAACTGAAGATCGCGCTGAAGCCCGTCTCCTTGAAGGTTTGGCATCTTGATACCATCCTCTGGTGGCGCCTGCAGATCCAAGAGGTTAGCCGCTGCCAGACTTCAAGTGTACACCGCTTCCCTAGGATGTTCGTTGAAGCTGGGCAAGGCTGACCAGTGTCCTTGCATTGCGGGCGCGAACATGGGTATACTACGCTCGTTGTTGGTAGTACTGCAGTTGCTATCCAGGAGTTTGGCAGTATCAGAAGTCCTTGAGTGCTCTGCTCATCTAAAGCTTCCAGCATGAAGGAGTGGTTCGGATGTCCGAACGATTGACCGGAACCGTAAAATGGTTCAACGACGATAAGGGATTCGGTTTCATTGAACGCGAAGGTGGAGAGGATGTTTTCGTACATTTCTCATCGATCCGCGGCGAAGGCTACAAGTCCCTTAACGAAGGACAGAAGGTAGAGTTTACGCTTGGTACAGGCCAGAAAGGCCCCCAGGCCCTGGATGTGACTGTCGCTTTCTAAGAACAATCACTAAGCTAAAACACTACGCGGTACGCTCGTGAGAGCGTGCCGCGTTTTTCGTTGTGGCTGGAGGCTAAGCCGCAACTGCCGAGGTTTCCGGCATTCGTTTCAGGAGCAACTCATCATCTGCGATGTGTCGGCGCGAGAAGAGATCGACCAAGTCGTCTACTGTTGAATGCTTCTTCGCGGCGCCATGAAGTTCATGAATGATCTCGCCCTTATGCATCATGATGAGGCGATTGCCTACGGCAATGGCCTGTTCCATGTTGTGCGTCACCATCAGCGTCGCCAGCCCAGATCGATCAACGAATGACTCCGTGAGCTGGACAATCATCGCAGCGTTGGCAGGATCGAGTGCTGCGGTGTGTTCGTCAAGCAACAGCAGCTTGGGTGGAACCAGTGTAGCCATCAGGACTGCCAGAGCCTGCCGCTCTCCTCCCGATAGTAGAGATACTGGACAGCTCAATCTCGTCTCCAAGCCAATATCCAGATCTGCAACGAGATCGCGAAAGTGAATGCGTAGCTTCCTTGGGAGTGCGAGCCGCAGCCCTCGTCCTTGACGCTTCATGGCCAACGCCAGATTCTCAGCAACGGTCATATCTGGTGCTGTGCCTGCCAATGGATCCTGCACAATCCTGCCGATAGAGCGAGCTCGTCGGTACGCGGGAACTGAAGTGATATCTTGGTCATCAAGAAAAATCCGACCTGTACTCGGCAGCACGGTGCCCGCGATCAGATTCAGAAGCGTACTCTTGCCTGCTCCATTCGATCCGATGATGGTAAGAAAATCGCCCTCAGCAAGAGAAAGATCGAGAGTCTGGATCGCTTGAACATGATCAGCGCCAGAGTTAAAGGCCTTGGAGACATTCTTTAGCGTTAGCATGACGGGACCTTTCTCAATCGGCGTTCTCGCAGGTAGGGAACGACTAGAGCGACAATCACCAACAGAGACGTGATGAGCTTTAGGTCCGAGGCCTGGAATCCGACCACGTACCCATAGCGCAGAGCCAGGCTCACAGCGATTCGGTAGATCATCGAACCTAGCAGTACGGAAGCTGTCATCCAACCGACGCGTTTCGATCGGATCAAGGCCCCTCCAAGGATGACGGCGGCCAGTCCTGTGACAATCGTTCCAATGCCCATGCCTACGTCAGCGAATCCACTGTACTGGGCTACGAGAGCCCCTGATAGCGCCACCAAGCCATTGGACAATGCCAGCCCCAGCAACTTCATCGTGTTCACGTTCACGCCCTGAGTGGTAATCATCTGCTCGCTATCGCCTGTGGCCCGCAGTGCGAAGCCGGCTTCTGTGCGCAGGAAGTAATCGAGTCCGAGCTTGATCGCCAGTGCAACCAGTCCGATGAAGGCCAAGATGGCCAGGTTCCCTAGCGGCGACCAAGCGGCGGACACGATGCGGGAGGTCGTCGTGGCGCGTAGCAGAGACAGATTGGGCCTGCCCATGATCCGAAGATTGATCGAGTACAGCATGATCATCGTCAATACTCCGGCGAGAAGATTGGTGATACCCAATTTCGTGTTCAGAAGGCCGGTTACAAGCCCTGCGCAGCATCCGGCAGCAAACGCTACCAAGAGTACACTGAACGGATCGATACCGGTGCGAACGAGAAGCAGAGAAGCGACGGCGGCTCCGGTCACGAAACTGCCATCTACTGTGAGATCGGGGAACTTCAGAACTCGGTAGGTAAGAAAGACCCCTAGCGCAGCTATCCCATACGCGAATCCTTGTTCAGCTGCGTGAATCAGTAGACCAACCATCGCTTCTCCTCCTGCTTCTGTGACCTATTTGCTGAAGAGTACGCCACCATATAGGATGGCGTCTGCCTGTTCGATGAGTGATGCTGGGAACTCAAGGCCGATCTGTGCTGCTAGGTCGAGATTCAGATGCAGCTGGCCCTCCGTCACATACGTCACCGGAATCTCATTCGGCCTTGTGCCTGACAAGACTCGAAGAGCAAGGTTTCCTACGGTCAGCCCGAGATCGTAGTAGTCGAATCCTGCCGCAAGTGTGGCATGAGCAAGACTTGTAGGATCCGCCACCAAGAACGGAACGTTCGCCTCCAGAGACGCAGCGAGAACGGAATCGATAGCTGAGACAACAGCGTTATCAGTCGTCACGTAGTAGGCATCGACTCGACCAATGAGCGATTGCGCTGCAATCGGAACGTTGGCTGACGAGTCGGCGGTCGCCGTAACGATTGTCAGGCCCAACCCAGGCGCGGCGGCCTCGGCCATCTGAGTCAGAATGACCGAATTCGGTTCGCCCGCGTTGTAGACAATACCGATTCGCTTGATGTTCGGCGATAGTCCCTTGAGCAATGCCAGTTGAGCCGCCACGGGAATCATGTCAGAAACACCAGTGATATTCTCATTCCCGCTCGGATCCGTTGCACTAAGGACAAGCTTGGCTGCTTCGACGGGATCCGTTACCGCTCCATAGATGACCGGGATTGTTGTTCCTCGGTATACCTCGGCTGCCGCTTGTGCAGATGTTGTGGCAATTGCTACTACAAGATCAACGTTCTGCGACTGGAAGTTCTGGGCGATTGCAACGGCGTTTGTCAACTCCCCTTGCGCGCTGGCGAGAAGATATACGATATCGACGTCTTGTTCATAGCCAGCTGCGGTGAAGGCGTCGATTACTCCCTGCTCGACTGCATCGAGCGCTGGATGTTCGACAATCTTGGTGATTCCGATCTTCAGTGGTGCTGCTCCAACGGCCAGTGTGCACAATCCAATGACGAGTCCAACAAGTATTACTAGATTCAGGCGTTTCACTTTGTCTCCTTACGATGTATCCTTACTGCATGTTCAAGGGCAAGCAGTGATTCGATCACCAATCGCCCGGATGTACCCGCTCGTTGGGTCGTGACCCCACGTCCTGCCCTCGAGCGGGTTCCATTTTTCGCTCCGTATCTCCCCATCCAGCCTCCTTACCAAAAGAAAAAGACCGCGGAAGTTCCGCAGTCTTATTGCCTGACTTACTCCGACCTGCTAGCTAAATGCTATGCAGACGAAGCGCCAGGCGCTGTCCAATACCAAAAGAAGCCAAAGCTCGACGAAATGTTTGTGCTTGTTCGGCGACCTTTGGTTTCGTTCATATTGTGGCCACTATATGGGGAACCGTATGGCTTGTCAAGAGTGTCGTATGAGAATGAAGTTCCGAACGAGGTTTCAGAGTTCGCATGGCGTTGCGAGCGGCGGAGCCGCCATAGAAGGATCTCTGTGGCTTGTCAAGACCAGCGCGTGAGAAGGCAGT
>SPBW01000289.1 GCA_004525685.1 Candidatus Atribacteria bacterium | reverse complement strand
CCAATGGTGGGAGAGGGGGGAAAACTCGCAGAGTTTTGGGGTGAGGGGGCGGCTCCTTTCCTGTCCAAAGGAATTTGCAGGACGATGGCTTGCAGTCGCAGTGCCATCTTTCGTGGCTCAGTCATTTCCGAGGTTTCTGATGGAAGGTTTCGAAAATGTTGAAATACAAGACCAGGCGCCGGACCCCGTCGTTTGACGATTACTAGTCTACAAGTGAATCTCAGTCATTCGTCAACTGATCAAGCACGTATTGGACGCGCTCATAGGCGTCTCGCTGAATGGCCTCACGGGTCTCTGGATCGGTCTCCATCTCGAAGTCTGCGACGTGGTGCGGCCCGCGATGCTCGGGTGAGGCGAAGTGCCGTGCAATCTTCTGCAGGGCTTCACGCATCAGGCCATGCTGGGCCATCGGCCGTAGCTTCTCGACAAGTACGTCCATGCCTCCAGGATACTCGCGAATGCAATAGACAATGTCCCATGCATCTTTCTCCTTGAGACGTCCATCGAGAGCGTGTCCCTTCATGCAGAGGAACGCACCAATCGATGCCACCTGAATGCGAACCGAGTCCTTGGAGCCATCGGGGAGTTCACCTTCAAGGAGTACCAGTTCTGGATCGACGAAGGCGATGTCGCAACCTCGGGCCTTCCTCAGTTTTGCCTCCTCTTGAACTTGTTGATGGCGACGATTTTTGCCAGTCCCCTCGTACTCTCCCGACATCAGATCGACTTGGACCATGATATCGCCGATCTTCTTCCGGTAGGATGATGGATTCTGCGGCAGCTGTTCATAACCTTGCTGCATTAGCAGCTCGACAATCGTTGCATAGACGTCATCAGACACGCGCGTATGATCAATAGCCAGATCGACATCGATACTGCCGACATGGGCTCGGGAAGGTTGGGGAATGAGGAAGACGGGAGTCCAGCCTCCCACAAGTACGAGTTCATCTCGGTATTCGCCCAACACTAGCATGAGCTCGAGCAGCACGGATTTTGCAGCGGCTACTTGATCAGTATTGTAGTCACGCGTGGTTACCATCGTGGGCGGATCGCCTCCTCCAGAATCGCCTCGGCGGCTTCCTCTCCTCGAGCAGCCTGATTCATGAGGTCGATGTAGGCTTGCACAGGCGAGACCACGGGGATGCCATCACGCTCTTCGCTCGCATAGAACACGCCCTCGTCGTACGGATTGATAATGTCGAGGTTGGCACCACTTGAAACTTGCTTGAGGTCAAGTGCTTGAGCCAGGCATGATGGATCGCCATCACAGAAGACCATCGAGCGTTGGTAGCGAACGGCCGGGGCATAACGGACGGCAGCTGAGAATCCCGTGAAAGCGATCCTGAGGCCACACACTTCTGCTGCCGCTGCTACCTGTCCCTCTAGTTCCCCCCCTGTAGCGAACGCGTAGTAGCCACTGACCTGCTGTTTGTCGTATCTGTATCCCTTAGCCCACTCCTTCAGGACGACCTCAGGGTCGAGCAACTTCACACCGGCTGCATGAGTGTCAAGCCACTCCCGATCTTCGAGCAACCGCTTGACCTTGGATACAAGACCCAGACTGACTTCTGAAGCCTGAGTCAACTCCTCGACTTTCCATGAGGACTGGCGGGCTATGAGAAGCACACGCAAGATGCGCTCTGACTTGGGGGAGTAGAGCGAGCGCAGGCTTCGCTTCTCTGAGTAGGGATTCTCCTTGCCTCGTTGTTCGATGTAGATTTGGCCGAAACTCAATCGGCAATTGCCGGCTAGATCGATGTACCCCACCCCGTTCTCCTCACAGAGCTTGGCCGTGGGTTCTGAGATGTAGGGTGCTAGAAAAACGACATAGGAGTTGGGGACAAGATCGCGGTACAGCGCAAGCTGATTCAGGGCGTTGCGCGCGATTCGCGGTTGCCCGCTGGACTTCGCTTCGATAAGGAGATTCCAGTTTCCAGTTGCAGTCTCGACGCGTGCGACATAATCCGGTCGAGCGCCTTGGAGGAAAGGCTCGGTCTCAAGGGCACGGACCTTGAGGAATGGAACTCGATCCAAGCACGCTTGGATTGTCGCTTTTCCCTTCTTCAGGATCTCTTGCTCTTGCATTCGTCACTCCTAGATAGCGTTTCACCGGACGGTGAAATAGAACTATAGAGTGAAAGATAACGATTGTCAAGCCCTATTTCATTCCTTAATGGAATTACACCGGATGGTGAAGTTGGCTGAATGAGTGGAGAGCCACACATGTGGACTACTCATGAAGCGAGCGGGAAAGACTGCTGTCTAGAACTGTTCTACAGGGCAGCCAGTCTCTCTATCTCCGGATTCTTGAGTCTTAGCAGGAGTCTTCGAGCAAGCTGGAACACGCCCAGTTGTTATCCTCAGCCATGACGTCTTCAACGAGCGATCGGGAACGGTGATT
>SPBW01000186.1 GCA_004525685.1 Candidatus Atribacteria bacterium | reverse complement strand
TCATGATCATCGGTGCGGCCCTTGGCTTCGTCGGGATTGCTGCCCTCTTCGCATCCAACCCGGCCGTCAACATGCATTTCCTCAGCGGACAATACGCGGCTGCGGCAACGGATGCACAACGCTCTCTCTTCCTCGCGGCAGGGGAGGCGATGCTGGCTGTCTACTCCGGCACAGCATACCATTTGTCTTTGATCCTCGGATCCGTTGCCCTTGTGATAATCCCCGTTGTCATGCTGCAGAGCAATATCTTCAGCAAAGCAACTGCTTATATGGGAATTCTGGCGAATGTATTCGCACTTGGCTTTTACGTGCCAAAAATAGGTATCTACATCTTGCTCTTTTCAGTCGTGTTCTTGTTGATCTGGTACATTCTGATAACCGGAAGGCTCTTCCGGCTAGGGCGGGGCGTATCGAAAGAAGAGGTGCAATGAGACTAGTAGGAAACAGTTGAAAGAAACGCCGCCCAACAAGGTGGATGCAGGCGACCGCCTTCGGCGCGGGTAGGCGTGGCGTATCTTGCCAACTATCGCTCCGGTCAGTTGGAGTAAGTTTTACCAGAGGCGGCGGCTGAACCGCAAGCCGTTGGGAGCCACTCGATGAGAAGGTCGACGACGGGGAGGCCGACGTGAATCTGACAAACGATCGGTTGCGGGGTCTACCATTGTATTTTGTACAGATGGTCAGGGGCTACTCGCGATTGCGAGTAGCTTGGGAGTTGGCCTTCAGGAGGCTCAACTCCTTGTTCGATTCCTGTTGATCAGTAGACGGCAACTCAGCCAGACTGAGTTGCTTGGGGAGTTGCTACACAACTCCTTGAATATGGACGGGGGTGAGGTGGCTGGCTGCTCCGCGAGCAGCTTGGGGGTCCGTGGTCTTTGACCGCTCGGCTCTGAAATGCCGCCCCCGTTTTTTGTGCCGTCCAGGAATGTCTGCCGGGATGGTGCTAAGCAACTTAGCGAAGCTGAGTTGCCTGTGGCTCTGAGCAGTAGACGAGATCGCCTGGATGAGCGAACTCATGCTGCAAGGAGGCACACATGGATCCCCACCTTTGCATTGGCATTGATGTCGGCTGCAAGGCGCACCGCGTCGGCATCGCAACCCCTGACGGCTCAATCCTGGAGGAGTTCGACATCTCTCACACGGATGCCGGGTTCCAGGACTTCTTCCGGCGAGTCGAGAGACGTAGGCAGCAGCTGTCTTTGCCTGTTGCTGTCGCGATGGAAGGCTACAACGGCTACGCACGTCCTCTCGATCGGCTTGTCCAACAGAAGGGCTACCGTCTGTTCAACGTCAACAACCTCAAGCTCGCCCGCTTCAAGGAAGTCTTTCCTGGTGCGGCGAAGACTGACCCAATCGACACCCGCAAGATTCTTGAGTTGTTCCGCCTCAGGGATCAGCTGCCGATGGCCAAGGACGCGATCCAGGAAGTCGTCTCCGCGCCTCTCGTGAACGAGAAGTTGAAGAGGGTCAGCCGGCGAAGGCGACACTTGGTCCTCGAAAAGATGCGTGTCCTGAATCGGATGCAAGCAGATCTCCAGGCCGTCTGCCCTGAACTCTTGGCGGCAACGAATGATGCCGACAACTTGTGGTTTCTACGCTTGCTCACGTTCCGAGAGGATCTATGCCAGCTGGCACGGCTACACGGTTCAACCATCCGACAGATTCCAGGCATCGGAGAGAAATACTCACGGATCATCCAAGACTGGCAAAGGAAGGCGCAGTTCTCTCGCGAGGTCGAGTACGTCGGTGCGATGATCATTCAGGACGCCAGACGGATTCTTGAGCTGCGGTGTCAGATTCACACATTGGACGAAGACCTGGAGGAGCTGGCTGATCAATCAGAGATCGCGCGGCGACTCTCCACGATCCCGGGGTTCGGCAAGACCTCGATCGCCGAGTTGGCGGGAGAGATTGGTACGATGCAGCGATTTGGAGCCGAAACAAGCCTTGCCCTCTACCTTGGGATGTGCCCGTTGACGCATCAGTCGGGCCAGATGTGCAGAGCCAGGATTCCACGCCAGGTCAACACCCGCTGCAAAGCGGCGATGATGACGGCAGTGGCACGACACACTACGTGCGTGCCTCAGTCCCGCGCCTACTACGACCGTAAGCGCGCGGACGGGAAGACCCACAATCAAGCGATCCGTGCTCTAGGACGTCACTTGGTCCGTGTGATCTGGGCCATGCTACGGGACCAACGAGACTACGAAATACGGGAGGATACTCACCCCATACCTTGAAAATCTAAGAGGGATGTTCGGGTCTTCTTTCTTGGTGTTTTGCGCACGAGCAAGAATCAACCTTGGCGATGAAACGCCTTCAATCGCCATCTAGTTCTCGATGAACCCAAATCCCTGCTGATCGATGACGTGTAGAACTCCCTCAGTCCGTTGATAGGCATGATGGGGCACGCACGTTCAGAGATTTGATCAAGGAGGCTCATGATTCTAAGATGACGCGCAAGGATGCTTATGTCAATATGAAGAAAGCGGAGTGAGGTAAGTGTTGAGCGAACGGGCACAAACAGGGCGGGGAGCGTCCCGGAACCTAGTGTGCGCGGGCGCACACCAATCATGGCTAGGCGCCACTCGATGAGAAGGTCGACGACGGGGGGGGGCGACGTGAATCTGACAAACGATCGTGACACTGTTTTGACCCGCTATATGGAGGGTCCAGCGCTACTTGAGCGAGCTATTGCCGGCTTGCAGAGCGCGGATCTCAACGCTCCCCCTTTGGGGGGTGGTTGGACTATAAAGCAGATCGTTCATCACATCGTTGACGGAGACGACCTCTGGAAGGCATGCATCAAGGCAGCCCTAGGTAATGAAGGTGGTGAGTTCACGCTTGAGTGGTATTGGTCGCTCCCGCAGCAGGTATGGGCCGAGCGCTGGGGGTACGCGCATCGATCATTGGACTCATCAATCGCACTGTTCAGGGCCAACAGAGACCATGTCGTACAACTGCTAGAACAAGTGCCGGACGCATGGAGCCGGACGATCGGTGTTCGACAGCCCAATGGGGAAGTCGAAACGGTATCGGCCGGACTTGTCGTAGAAATGCAAGCTGAACACGTCGAGCATCATGTGACCCGAATACTCGCCATTCGGCGAGAAGGTGGTGGCGCCTAACAAGAGCTTGAACCTGACAAAGCCATTCGTCACGCACCGTGCTGTGCACGGTCCTCGCCAGACGTCTTTGCAGGTCAAGCCAACGGAAGGCGGACGGGCAGCGACCCAAAGGCCAAGGAGGTTTATCATGACCAAATCCGCTAGAGGCGGGTTGTTCTGGGCACCGCGAATCCTCACGATCCTCTTTGCCCTGTTCTTGAGCGTATTTGCCCTCGACGTGTTCGCAGAGACGAAGGGCTTTCTTGAGACTGTCACTGCTGTCGTCCTACACTTGGTGCCAACGTTTCTTGTTGTCGTGCTCCTCGTGTTCGCTTGGCGGCGGGAGTTGATTGGGGTGATTGCGTTCGCCGGGCTGGCCATCGCCTATGTAGTTGTCATGTGGGGGCGCGGCTTTCCCTGGGTAACCTATGTCATGATCTCGGGCGCCCTGCTCGTCATCTCAGTTCTGTTTCTTCTTTCCTGGCGGCAACGGTTGCGCGCGCGGACAGCGGGCCAGCAACCGCCGGGAGCCGCCTAGCCCGCCGCTGCAGCCAGCCGGCTTTCGCTGGCGGCTGAGCGGCACACCGTTATGCGCTGAAGCTAAAGGGGGCTTGTTTGTGGAATCGAGCACTTCGACTTCGAATCGCTGTACCGGCTCTGGAGAGTGATCAATGACGAACGAACAACCCGCGTGGCCTAGCGAACACATCGCCCTAGACGCCGCCTCACGGTGGGTGGCTTCTACCTGCGCGCGCGAGGTAGATGCCCCGGAGATCCTCCAGATCAAACGGTGGGGCGTGACGGCGCGTTTCGGCAGTGTCGTTCTCAAGGCCAGCTTCGCTCCGCTGTTTCCGCAGGGCACCGACGTGCATGCCCTTCTCGAAAGGATCGTGCCCGTAGGCGCGCCCAGCACATCGACTCCGATCGTCGTGGGATACAATCCCTCTTGTCGCCGCTCGCTCTGGACTCTAATCCGCAATGCCAGGCACACGAATCTATTCGATATCCTGCGCGCGAACTGCATCCAGCCAGAGATATGTTTTCGGGGTCACAGCTTGTATCGTGCATCAGCGAATAGCAATCGGGGGACGTATTCCCTATTCCGAAGGAACAGCGCTCTCTGCTAATTCGCAAGAATCAGCGC
>SPBW01000306.1 GCA_004525685.1 Candidatus Atribacteria bacterium | reverse complement strand
GCTGATGTCGCCGATATTGGTCTCCCACAGGGTGAGCGTCGTGAGGTTGGTCAAACCGGATAGGGGGGCGATGTCGGCAATCTGGTTGCCACCCAGGGAGAGCCACGTGAGGTTGGTCAAGCCGGATAGGGCGCTGATGTTGACGATCTGGTTGCCGTCCAAGGTGAGCTTCCTGAGGTTGGTCAAGCCGGATAGGACGGTGGTGCCGTCGGCCTGGCTGAGGTTGGTCAAGCCGGATAGGGCGCTGATGTTGACGATCTGGTTGTTGGTCAGGACGAGTTCCGCGAGGTTGGTCAAACTGGATACCGCGCTGATGTCGACGATCTGGTTCTTGTATAGATCGAGCTGCGTGAGGTTGGTCAGGCCCGATAGTGCGCTGATGTCAGCGATCTTGTTCGAGTCCAGCCAGAGTCCTGTGAGGTCTGTGCAGTACTGAATCCCCTCGAGATTGGAGATGTTCCGATCACTTGCAGCGAGAATCCGCAGCCCAACCAAGTAAGCATCGTGGATGTCTCCCGTTTGCTTCCTAACTGCGTCGCGGATGGCTGCTTCAAGTCCCGAGTCGGGGAAATTGACGACAACGGCAGAAACAGAGAATGCAACTGTGGCGACAGCAACAACAACGCCCAGTATTATAGATATCCCGATTGCAGTCAGTTTCCCGCTCCACGCGTCTCTCAATCGATGAGGTCGCTGCGTCATGGTGGAGTCATGATATCGGATTAGGGTGTGTACAAACAAACGAGAACTGTCGCAGCGAAAGCCTTCTTCAGTCGCCAAGTACAGGACATGAGGACACGTAGTTCAGACCAAGAGGGGGGTTGCCTGCGCTACGCTGTGAAGAAATCAGCAGGGATGATAAGTCCGTGAGAAGTCTGAAAGCAGTCCTACCCGGGGAGCCAGGATCAAGCGCCCTTCCTCCAGGAAGGGTGCTTCCATCGTCCGACTTTCGCGATCTATCGAAGACACCAAGAGAAAAGACCTCGTACCTTAGCCAGTAGGTGAGTTCACGTTCTCTCCAGCTGTCTCTAGACTGCTAGCAGGATGGAGATCGTTGTTGGGCGGGTAGATCGATGAAGACCGGAACGGCACTTGTGCCAGTTCGAGGGCCAGGTAGACCGCCCTCCCACAAGCCAGGACAGCATCAGGAGCGCAGTCAACACTGCAGCTCGTGTTTACGAGGTCAGGCTGGAGAGGGCAGCCCACACGAACTCTCCATCACTCTAGCGTGGACGGAGGTTCCGCATGCACTGTATCGGGGTCGATGTCAGCAAGCAAGAGTTGGTCACATTCGACGGGAAGGTCGAGAGGGTCTTTCCCAATGATCGCGGTCTTCCAGAGTTCCGCCGATTCGTGAAGAGAGCAGAAGATGCATTCATCGTGTTCGAGCCAACCAGCACGTACTCCAGGCGACTGGAGACGTTCTGCCGCATGCAGAGGATTCTCTGTTGTCAGCTGAACCCTCGAATTGTTCCGCATCTTCGCCAGGTTGGACGAGGACGATCGAAGACAGACAGCACGGACGCAGAGCTGTTGTACCGCTACGGAATCGAGCGCGGACATGGCGAAGCAAGTGAGCTGAGCCACGATCCGCTGTCTGAGGCCATACAAGCAAGACTTGCCTGTTACCGAGTTGCTCAGAAGGCTCGGGTCGCCTACCAGGGTCTCCACGAGGCGTTGGAAAACGATCCGGCGACGGCAAGAACTCTTCTGTCTGAGCTCAAGAGAGAAATCGTCGCGTTGAAAGACAAGGAACAACTGTATCTCGTGGCCGCGCAACGTATCGTAGAAGAGGACGAACGGATGGGGCGGCGACTCGACGCTCTGCTTTCGATTCCAGGGATTGGTCCGATAACAGCGCTCACACTGCTGGCGCTGTTCCGCAAATCTCCTGGAGCTACGCGAAGCCAGATCGTTGCGCTGGCAGGACTCGATCCAATCCAGTTCCAGTCGGGCACTTCAGTGCACGGCAAGACGCGCATCAGCAAGCGAGGAAACCGAGAGCTGCGGAAGCGTCTGTACCAAGCCACGCTGTCCGCTGCACGCTACAACCCGACCGTGAAAGCGCTACACCGGCGGCTG
>SPBW01000002.1 GCA_004525685.1 Candidatus Atribacteria bacterium | reverse complement strand
TCAAGCGCGGCATTCTGACGGGTCTTGGCACAGACGGGCTGGGTACGAACATGCTTGCCGAATTGTTCACTGCAGGCATTCTTCAGAAGCACGCCAACGCCGATCCTCAGGCTGGCTCGTTCGATGCCCTGTACTCGCTGTTGTTTGTCAACAACCCGGCCATTGCCGGGCGGCTGCTGGGCGTCAAGATTGGTCAGCTTGCCGTGGGAGCACCTGCTGACTTGATCCTGCTGGACTACGAGCCACCAACGCCGTTTGAAGCAGGAAACGTGTTGGGGCACTTGCTGTTTGGCACAGCCGTCCATTCGATGAGAGTCACCGATTCCTTTGTCGCAGGTCGTCGGATTCTCAAAGAAGGCCGGTTCGCGGATCTGGATGAGGAAGCCATTTACGCCCATGCTCGCGAGCAGGCGGCTTCGTTGTGGAAACGTTTAGGATAGAAGGCAGGAAGAAACGATGAGTGAGCACATGCGCGTAGTTCCGTTTGAGTCTCTCCTTGATTGGATTCTCAAGGAGTACGAGACCCGTCAATCGATATTCGGCATTCACGAGGCCGTCTTTCATAAGCCGCAAGCTACTGATGCCTTCAGAACGACATTGTTTGGCAGCGCCCTGGCTACTCCCATCGGTCCTGCGGCTGGTCCGCATACGCAACTCACACAGAACATCCTGAGCGCGTGGCTGACAGGCGGACGTTTCATTGAACTGAAGACTGTTCAGATCATGGATGAGCTTGAGATTCCGCGGCCCTGTATCGATCTGGCAGATGAGGGCTATAACGTAGAGTGGTCGCAGGAGTTGCGTCTTGAGGAATCCGTCTTGGAGTATGTCAAGGCATGGGCACTCATCCATGTCTTACGGCGTGCGCTGGGGCTTGAACGTCTAGAACCCTTCGGCACGATCTTCAATATGAGTGTGGGCTATAACTTTGAGGGCATCTTGAGCGAACCCATGCAGCGATTCATGAACCGTTTGGAGAATGCGGCCGAGGACTTGGCGCCTATTCGATCAATGCTTGAAAGCCGCTATCCGCAGTTCGCAGACATTGAGATCCCTGACAGGATTGTGAATAGCGTCACACTCTCCACTATGCACGGCTGTCCGCCTGACGAGATTGAACGCATCACCCGCTACCTTATTGAGGAACGCGGTCTGCACACGACAGTCAAGCTCAATCCTACGCTGTTGGGCAAAGAGCGTGTGCTCGATACGCTGCATGGCACACTTGGGTATAGAGATATCGATATCCCCGACTCCGTGTTCGAGAAGGATCTCTCCTATGACCGGGCACTTGAGCTCATTCGATCGATGCAAGCGGCCGCCCAATCAAACGGCGTCGTCTTCAGCGTCAAGCTGTCCAATACGCTCGCCATGGCCAATCACCGCGGCGTTTTGCCTGGAGACGAGATGTACATGTCGGGCCGGGCCCTGTTCCCCATCACTGTGCAGCTGTTTCAGCAATTACGCACAGACATCGGCCCTGAGCTTCGCGTATCCTACTCCGCTGGCGCAGATGCCGTGAATCTCGTCGATCTACTTGCAGCTGGCGCGATGCCGATTACCGTCGCGTCCGACCTCTTAAAGCCCGGTGGCTACGGGCGCTTCTCTCAATACATCGTGAGCCTCCGCGAGGCCATGTCCACTTGCGGTGCCTCTTCGCTGGAACAGCTGTCTCAACACCCGCAGCAGGCGCTGGGCCGACTGGTTGAGGATGGGGCCACCTCCCCTCGATACAAAAAGCAGTACCACCCGTTCGCGCTTCCCAAGGTCGATTCTGAATTGGAGGCATTTGATTGCATTGAGGCCCCCTGCATGGCACAGTGCGCGGTCTGCCAGAATGTTCCCGACTATGCCTACTGGATTCGTGCTGGAGACGTCGATCAGGCCGTCGCGTCCATTCTGCATCGCAATCCACTGCCTGCCTCTACAGGCCACGTCTGCACCAATCTGTGCCAAACCCGCTGTACGCGTAACAACTACGATGACTCCGTTGCCATTCGCCGACTCAAGCGCTTTGCCATGGAGAATGCGAGTGCTGCATTGCATCCGGCAGCGCTGTCAGATCATCGAGTAGCCATCATCGGCAGTGGCCCCTCTGGCCTCGCGGCTGCCTTCTACCTCGCACATAGCGGAATTCATGCGACGGTATTCGAGGCCAAGGAGAGGCCAGGCGGCATGCTGGCCATTGCCCCTCAGTTCAGACTGCCATCTTCGGCCGTCGACGCTGACATCAACCGAATCATCGATCTGGGTGTCGACATCCAATGCAATCACAAGGTCGAGGCATCACCCGAAGGGCTTCTAGACGACGGCTATGCCGCCGTGTATGTGGCCTGTGGCTTCGTGCATGATGCGTCGCTACGCATCGAGGGCGCAGACACGCCTGGTGTTATTGGGGCGCTTGACTTCCTCAATCGGCAGGCCAGCGGAGAGAAGACGGAATTGGGCGACAACGTTCTCGTCATCGGTGGAGGGAACACGGCCATGGACGCCGCTCGCACATCGAAGCGTTTGACGGGCAGCCCGACAACCGTCGTCTACCGACGCACCCAAGCGGAGATGCCCGCCGAAGTCGAAGAATTGCACGACTTGCTGCTCGAAGGAAATCGCATTGAAGAACTGGCCATCCCACAGCGTGTTCTCGCGCAGAACGGCCGAGTGTCGGGATTGGAGTGTCTCAGGGCAGAGCTGGGAGCACCAGATGCTGACGGACGCCGACGGCCTGTCGCTATCAAAGGAAGCGAGTTCATCCTACCTGCATCGTCAGTCATCCTGGCCATTGGGCAAACAGCCGACAAGAGCTTCCTTGCCAAGTCAACGATCATGGCCCGTACCTCAGATGGCGGCATCGACGTCAGTGCAGCCGGCCGTACGAATCTGAACAAGGTCTACGCCGGCGGCGATATCACCAGAGGACCCGCCATCATCATTGCCGCATGCGCCGATGGGCGGAAGGCGGCCGCCGACATCTGTCATCAGCTAGGCGTTGCGTTCACACCTCCTGCACTTCCGCAGTTCGGTTTGGATGATGTGGACTTCGGCGAACTCAAGGCATTGAGGGCACAGCAATCACCTCAGCGCCAGCCGTCATTCCTTGAACCAGGCCAACGGCAGGGATTTGATCTTGTCGAGGCCACATTCACGCGAGAAGAAGCCGCTGTCGAAGCCGGGCGCTGCCTACAATGTCAACTCTTGTGTGACAAGTGCGTCGATGTCTGTCCCAACCGGGCCAACATAGGGATTCGAATCACGCCGTTGAAAGGCGACTACCCTGTGCTTGAGATGTCTGGTGGGACTCTCCAGCCTGTCGCGATCGAACGCATTCGCATTAGCCAATCGCGCCAGATTGTCCACATCGACGACCTTTGCAACGAGTGTGGCAATTGCGCCACATTCTGTGTGCATCAAGGCAAGCCCTATCGCGACAAGCCGAGGCTCTTCCTCGATTCTAAGACGTTCGAGGTCGAGACTGATAATGCGTATTGGATTCATGCCGACGGCATTTCCAGTCGAGCAGCCGGCGCAACCACCAAGCTCCGGGCGGCTCCGGGCGGCCAGTGGATCTACGAAACACCGGATGCTCGTTTGACACTGGATTCGGACTTCGCCGTCATCGAAAGCCAAGTCAGCGCTACGTCCGCGGGAACGATCTCTCTTCGGCCCGCCGTCGAGATGGCGCTCTTGTTGAGTGCCATTCGATCTGATTGCCAGTATCTACCACACTTTGTTCAACAAGAAGGGGGAACTGCTTAATGGGAAAGATCACGGGGCTTCATTGCGTGACGTGCGGCTCGGTCTATGGTTCGAACCAAGTAGATTACACATGTCCAAGCTGTGGCCCGCGCTTGGGAACACTTGAGGTTCGCTACGATTACGATCATCTACGAAAAACGCTGACGCGCGAGGCGTTTCAAGACTCGGGCCAGCTTTCAATGTGGCGATACCTGCCTCTCCTCCCCATCGAATCTGAAGAGTTCATTCAGCCGCTTCGTGTGGGATGGACTCCGCTCTATTCGTTCCCCAAGCTGGCCAGAGAACTCAAGCTGTCTGCTCTGTTCGTCAAGGACGACGGCCAGAACCCAACGGCATCGTACAAGGATCGCGCCAGCTCCATCGTCGTCATCAAGGCGCAGGAAAAGGGCAAAGCGGTTGTCACTTGCGCGTCCACAGGGAACGCCGCCAGCTCATTGGCGGGCTTCGCCGCAGCCACCCCTCTCAAGACGATCATCTTCGTCCCCAAGACAGCGCCAGAAGCAAAAGTCGCTCAGTTGCTTGTCTATGGGGCTCGCGTCTTCCTTGTCAACGGCTCCTATGACGTGGCCTACGATCTGGCTGCCGAGGCTGCCGAGGCGTATGGTTGGTACAACCGCTCTGCAGCCGTCAATCCCTATCTCGTCGAGGGCAAGAAGACGGGGGCGCTTGAGCTCGCCGAACAGATGAAGTGGCAGCCGCCCGATGTCGTGTTCGTCGGAGTGGGCGACGGCTCCGTCATTAGCGGCGTATGCAAGGGGTTTGCTGAGCTGCAAACGCTTGGCTTCATTGACAAGGTTCCGCAGGTGATTGGCGTGCAAGCTGAAACCTCGGCGCCCATTGCGGCCGCCTTTGATGCCTTCGACGGACAGGATGTGTGGTTTGAGGACATCGAAGCCCACACCGTCGCTGACAGCATCTGCGTCGGCAAACCGCGCGACGTCGTCAAGGCCGTCAAGTCGGTATCAGCCAACGGAGGAAGATTTGTGACTGTCTCTGACAAGGCGATCCTAAGCGCCATCATTGATCTGGCTCGCAGCACGGGCGTGTTTGGCGAGCCTGCGGGAGCTGCAGCTTATGCGGGCCTGTTGAAACTGGTCAATGCAGGGGAGCTGGCAGGCAAGTCCGCTGCAGTTCTGATCACTGGCAATGGACTCAAGGACGTAGCCTCAGCGCGCAAAGTCATCGGAAAGCCGATCACTGTCGAGCCATCGCTGAGGGCACTTGAGGCGCATCTGCCATGAGAATCCAGTGCACAGTCAACGGGAAGTCTGTCGAACGAGATATCTCCCCTGACCTGCGCTTGCTCGACTTCATCCGAGAGACATTGCAGCTCACAGGCACCAAAGAAGGCTGCGGCGAGGGCGAGTGTGGCGCATGCACTGTGCTCTTGGATGGCAAGGCCGTCAACTCATGCCTCGTACTGGCCATGCAAGCTGATGGTTCCGTCATCATCACTGTCGAGGGACTGGCTGATGGACAGGCGCTTCATCCCATCCAAGAAGCGTATGTCGAAGTCGGTGCCGTTCAGTGTGGCTTCTGCACACCCGGCTTCATCATGGCCACCTATGCCCTCTTGCAGGATACACCCGATCCATCTGAAGAAGAGATCCTCGCCGGCTTGGAAGGCAATCTTTGTCGCTGTACGGGCTACTCCAAGATCCTCGATGCTGTAAAGCTGGCGGCCCGACGGATGAGGGAATCCAGATGATTCAACCGATTGTGCTCGCTGCTGGATTCGGAACTCGCATGGGTGGGAACAAAGCGCTCCTTCCCATCGGCGATGTGCCTGCATTGACCGTGGTTCTGAGCATGATCGAGGCTGCAGGGCTATCGTCCCCGATCATCGTCCTCGGGCATAACGCCGAAGCAGTCAAGGCGGCTGTCGATCTAGAACAAGCCCGCGTCGTCATCAATCTTCATCCACAGGGAGGAATCAGTCGTTCGCTGGCGCTGGCCCTGGAGGCCATCCAGGCTGACTCTACCGGGATACTTGTTTTTCACGTTGACATGCCGTTTCTTGCACATTCAACAGTCCGTGCGGTCGTAGACGCAGCAAATCGCGGCGCAGTCCTGGCAGCGCCCGTTCATGGAGAGACGCGTGGGTTTCCCGTCTACTTCGCTCGCGATACTCTCGACGCGCTGAAGGCCTCGCTTCAGGGTGACAGCGGAGGCCGAGCCTTCCTCCGCACGCGCAGTACGCAGCTCACGCGCGTGCTTGTCGACGATCCGGGATGCGTTTTTGACATCGACAGCCCTTCTGATCTGAGAACATGGAAAGGAGAGCCCCTGTGCGCTATCAGCGAGTAATCAACGAATCGGAGCTTCTCGATGGCCTCTCGCAGCCAGGATCCCTTATTGTGTGTGGAGGAACTGACGTCATCGTCAAGATGCGTGCAGGGATGCTTCAGCCTACCCTGCTGCTCGACGTCACGCAAATCGAATCTCTGCATGGCATTCAAGTCGACGAAGGTCATCTCGAGATCGGCGCCGCCACGCTCGAATCTGACATCATGCATTCACCGCTGGTGAACCAACATGCCCCACTGCTGGCGTTGGTCTTGAGGCAACTGGGATCCGTCCAGATCCGGAATCGCGGAACACTCGCTGGCAACATCGTAAACGCATCGCCTGCAGCCGACGGCGCCATCCCTCTTCTCTTGTATGAGGCCGAGGTTCAGGTTGTTGGCCCTGCACAGGAGCAATGGGTTCGACTGGAGAGCTTCTTCACCGGCCCGGGGAAAACCACGCTCTCATCGGGCGAGTTCGTACGCGCGCTTCGCATGCCAATTGGAACAGACGGCTTCCGGACATTCTTTCACAAGGTCGGCAAGCGCAATGCCCTCACCATTGCCATCGCCTCGCTGGGCTTGCTACTGAATATTGAGCAAGGAGCCATCCAGGAAATACGCATTGCCGTGGGCTCCGTCGCACCAACGCCGAGACGACTACGTAAGATCGAGAGCCAACTCACCGGACGTGCTCTCGACGCCGCTCTTCCTTTGGAGGCACGAGACCTGATCACAGGGGCGATCGCCCCGATTTCCGACATCCGAGCGACTGCTGCCTATCGCCGAAACGTGATCGGCGACTTGTTCGCGCGGGCGTTGCGATCTCATCTGACACAGCCGCTCTGATTCGTCATTTCGCTTTCTTTGTGCTAGGCTTGCCTCGTCCAAGGAGGCCATCATGTTGAAATCATTATTACGGCGTTCTGCGGTGGCAGGTTGTGTGGTCGGCCTGAGTATCGCCCTTCTCACAGGCTGTTCGCTCTTTCCCCAGCCTCCCGTCGCTTCATTCGTCATCAACTACAACACGACAAGCGATCCGTTGCTTGTCGTATTGGACGCGTCAGCGTCAGTCGATCCAGACGGTGGAGCCATTATCACCTACATGTGGGCGTTCCTTACTGCCGATCCTGAAGGCCCGGAGATCCTTGACCCACTCGCGTTCTCGGCTGTTCGTTCAACACCGAACCTGCAGATTAGATACCCAGCGGAAGATAGCTCCACCATACAGCTTGTCGTCGTTGACGAAAGCGGAGCGATGTCAGAACCCCTCATCAAGCAGATTACTGTACCCAATGTCGAGGTGGGGCCGACACAGTAGACGTCTACCAATCCGCTGAGCGCCGTTTGGAGAAGTAGGTAATGTCAGGATGGCTGACATACCCAAGCTTCTGAAAGAAGGCCTTGGATGATTCGTTTTCGCCTTCAATCAGACACGTGACAATGAGGATCCCTCGCTGATTGAGTCGGCGTTCCGTATGGTCTACCAACAGTTCCCCAATCCCACGATTGCGGTACTCAGGAAGCACAGCCAAGCGATTGATCCAACCCTTGCGCCCGTCGTGAGTTCCCAACACAACGCCAGCCAGCATTCCGTCCAGCTCTGCGCCCAGAAAGACGGCCGTATCTTGCTGAACCTCGATTCCGAAGCGCTCTCGCGAATCTCGTCCCTGCGGACGGTACGGTAGGCCAGCGCGGCTCCAAATGTCAACAACCAAGTCGTAGTCCTCTTCCGACAATTCGCGAATCTTCATCATCACCCCCATTACGTCCCAACAGCATATCCGCTGAACAGCCGGTCTCAACTCTCTAGAACAAACAACGCATAAGGGACACCCATCCCTTCTTGATGGGTCGGGCGCCCTCACGTTTCAGCCACGACAGCCATAGCATTTATCTAGAGAAAGGAGATCCATCATGCGACGGATTGGTGCTGTGCTTGTGTTCATGCTAGCTTTGGGAAGCATGGCAGCACTCAGCGCCGCCTCTCCTGCGCCGTTTTCAATCGGCTTTGGCGTTGGAATTCCCTACGAGCTTCCGGTTGATTGGTCACGCTCCTTCTCCTATGTGACGACGGAGATCTTCCTGTCTCCCAATTTGACGGCCGTGCTTGATCTTGGAACCTACCCACCCGAGTTTCCTGACCTGTTTGAAGGGACTGCCGGAATGCTCGTTAAGGCGTGGGTCGGACCGGTCAATGCCTTTGCAGGCGGCGGATTCACCCTGCAATGGCGTCATGTGGGATCAGCGTGGGGCTTCAATCCCTATTTGACGCTCAAGGGAGGCTTCCAGGTCTGGGTATTGGATTCCATTGCGCTCGTCGCTCAATTCCGCACCCATGAGCCTCTGCCTGTCCAATGGACGTTCGATCCCGAATTCTCACTGGGAATGACCGTCGCACTAGGCAGGGGTAGACCAGATCCTTTGCTTTATGATCCAGCCACGCTGTGGCTGGTCGTAGGATTGGGCGTGGGCGCGCTAATCGCCTTTCTTCCCAAGCAGTAGGCTTGCTCCAGCACCGTCTTGTCTTCGCAGTTGGCTCATCCAGCTGCCAATTGGACGTTTGACCCCTTCACCTTGCGGCTGGGTTGTGCTATACTCAAGGCCGCAAAACTTGGGCTATTGAATGCGATAACTACAGCAGGCAACTAGAACGTCTAAAGGATCGGAGGACCCCCAGGTCATCCGATTCTCTTTCGATTACAGGACGCAAGCACCATGCAGGAGTGGAATGAAAGAATCTAGAGCGACGATTAACCTGAGCAAGAACTTGAGCAACAAGCCGGAAGACAAGCGGCATGTGGCCGAGGAGCGTGCTTCGCGCTCTGACAATCCAATCCGCACGTACTTCGGCGAGATCAGCCGAGTTCCACTTCTGACACGCGAGGATGAGGTGCGCCTTTCAAAGCGGATTGAGGCAGGAGATCAGCGAGCCAAAGAAGAACTTGCTGAGGCCAATCTGCGACTCGTCGTTTCGATTGCCAAGAAGTATCGAGGATGCGGACTCCCGTTTCTTGATCTCATCCAAGAGGGAAACCTTGGGTTGATGAAGGCAATTGAGAAGTTCGACTACACCAAGGGATACAAGTTCTCGACCTATGCTACGTGGTGGATCCGTCAAGCCATCCTCCGTGCCATCACCAATCGCTCTCGTACCATTCGCGTGCCAACTCATATCAACGAACTCATCCGCAAGATCTATCAAGTCGAACGCAACTATTTGAAGGAAAACGGCGAACTCCCCTCACCCGAGAGGCTTGCAGCTGAACTCGAAACGACTCTCGAAAACATCATCAAGGCCAAGAAGACGGCTCAAAGCATGACGTCACTTGACATGCCGATTGGCCATGACGACGACGGCTCAGTTCTCGGCGACTTCATCGAGGATGGCACTGTGGAATCCCCTGAGCGAGAAACCTTCGAGCATCTGCTTGTTCAGGAACTCGAACGGGCCCTCGATGAGCGTTTGACGGATCGCGAGAAGCGCATTCTCGAGCTGCGATACGGACTCAAGGACTATCAGCCCAAGACATTGGATGAGGTCGGAGTCGAGTTTGGCATCAGCCGTGAACGCGTGCGCCAGATTCAGAAGGAAGCACTCACGAAACTCCAGGATTCCGTTCTGAAGCAGAAGCTAGAGTGGTTCAAACTGCTATCCGAAGCGGCCTAACGCAACCGACGCACAACAGCAGCGAAAGTCGACTACCAGATTACGTACACGTCCTAGCCATCATCGGTTGATGCTTCCTCACGCTCTTCTTGATGCCCACATACTTTGTTGCTGCAGACAAGTGCCCCAGACTTCTCGATCAAGACGCCTTCTTCGCAAGCAGGACACAGCTTCGTAGGCTTGTCTCCGATGGCATAGCGACAGTCCGGATATCGATTGCAGCTATAGAATGTTCGCCGACGCTTGGCCGAGTATTTCTCCACCAACTCGCCCTCTTTGCAGGTCGGGCAGACAACGCCCGTCGACACAGAAGCCGTCGCGGCACATTCGGGGTCCGTGCACTTGTAGTAGCGTCCATAACGCCCGCTCTTCAACTCCATGACCCCGTCGCCACAGGTCTGGCAGGCAACGGTCTTGTTTGCCGATGCCGCAGCTTCAGCGAGCGCTTCAGCGACAAGGACGCTCTGATCCCCGTACGTGGCCTCAATGTCCGGGGGAAGATTCACCGTGCTCTTGCAGTCGGGGTACGAGGAACAGCCCAGGAAGAAGGATTCTTTCCAGAACCGCAGGTCCATCGGCGCTCCGCACTTCTCACACACCATGTCCGTTTCAACACGAAACGTCTTGCTGGCTCCCTCCTCGACCTTCGCTTCTAGCGTAGCCAATTGCGTGGCGAAGGGGCCGTAGAACTCGTCGAGCGCGTCCTGCCGCGACATGCCTCCATCCTCGATCTGGTCGAGATCTTCTTCCATGTGTGCAGTGAACTGAGGATCGATCGTTTCTGCGAAGAAGCGCTGTAGAAAATCGACCACCATCTGTCCAAGGAGCGTCGGACGCAGACTGCTTCCATCACGATGTGCATACCCGCGCTCTTGAATGACGGAGATGATCGAGGCATAGGTGCTCGGCCGACCAATCCCTTCTTTCTCGAGCAGATTGATAAGCCCTGCTTCGGAATACCGTCGCGGGGGTTCAGTGAATTTCTGCCTCGACTCAATCTGGTCGAGAGTCAGGATGTCCCCCTTCTTCACACCGTCAGGGATCGCATTCTCTTTGCCTTTGGAGTCAGGCATCATCTTCAGGAATCCGTCGAACTGGAGTGTGCTGCCGGTAGCTTCGAGCGTGAATGGATCTGCAGAGACGATGATCTTGCGCTGGCTATAGACAGCGGGCGTCATTTGCGTAGCGACGAATCGTCGATAGATCAGTCCGTACAGCTTCTGCTGATCAGGGCCAAGCTGTCCCGACACTTCGTCTGGAGAACGATCCACGCCTGTCGGGCGAATGGCTTCATGCGCATCCTGAGATCCGCGCTTGTTCTGGAATGAACGGGCCTGCGGCTCAAGGTATGTCTCGCCATAATCGTCACGGATCAGCTTGCGAGCTGCTTCGACAGCGTCCGCAGAAATACGGACTGAATCGGTTCGCATGTACGTGATCAGACCGACCGTTCCCTCAGGCAGGGCGATCCCCTCATAGAGTTCTTGAGCGACTCGCATCGTCCTCTTAGGCGAGAACCCCAACTGAGATGACGCCGACTGCTGCAACGTACTGGTAATGAAGGGAGGGGAAGGTTGTCTGCGCCGCTGTTTCTCTTCTACCTCGGCGACAGAGAGGCTGGCGCCTCGAATGAGCTTCTCGGCCTCTTGGGCATCGCTCTGCGTCTTGAGATCTACCTTCTCACCATCCCGTTTGGTTGCGGATGCCACGAACGGTTCGCCGTTGCGAAGGTGCGCATCAATCTCCCAGTACTCTTCTGGTGCGAACTGCGCAATCTGCGCCTCGCGATCGCATAGGAATCGCACAGCGACGGACTGAACGCGCCCAGCAGACAGTCCCGCGAAGCGATTGCCTGCCAAGATCCTGGATAAGAGCGGGCTAAGCAAGTAGCCCACGAGGCGATCGAGAATACGCCGTGTGCGTTGCGCCTCTACTTTGGGCAGGTCGATCTGAGAGGCTTTCGTCAGTGCATCTTGGATCGCTGGCTTGGTGATCTCGTTGAAAACAAGCCGAGAGAAGGCGTCGTCATTCTTGACGACTCGATTGAGAATCGCATAGAGGTCGTAGGCGATCGCTTCGCCCTCTCGATCATGATCTGTCGCAAGGTAGATGTGCTTGGCGTTCTCAGCGGCCTCACGAAGCACTGCAATGTTCTTGGTGCGACGTGTCTCGAACTTCGGTTCGAACCCCTTTTCGATGTTGACGCCCAACTCATTCTTGGGAAGATCGCGAACATGTCCCTGAGAAGAGAGCACTTGATAGCTCTTCCCCAGGTACTGCCCAATCGTGCGCGCCTTGGTCGGCGATTCAACAATGATCAAATCCTTCAATTCAGTAGGCTCCTTTTCGTGGTGGCCCATTATACAAGAGCGAGCAAGAAGTGCGAGGAATGTTCTGCATATCTGCGCTAGGACTGGTCATGCTCGCTTGCTGCAGGGTAGAATCGCATACGAGGTGTCAGATGAACTATGTCGTCGTTGAAGGCTTGCCTGCAGTAGGGAAGAGCGAAACACTGGAGCTCTTGGCTCGGTTCTATCCACGTCAAGTGCGGATTCTTCCAGAATTGGTGAAGACTCTCGTTCTGAACGAAGGGATCGATCTGTTTGCGGAACGCTCCCGGCTCACAGAGGCAATCCGCAAGGCGCTTCCCGCTCGGCGGCGCGAGATTCAAGACATCATGAATCAGGGGTACCTCTGTCTTGAGGAGTCTCACCTCGGCGTCCATTACGCCTACTCCGCAGCATTGGGAGATCGAGGTTTCCTTGAGCTGTATCCTGCGCTCTCTCATGAGCTCCCGACGCCAGACGCCTACGTGCGCATGGAGATACCCGTTGCAGAGTCGATAGATCGACAGCTCGCACGAGGGACTGCCCAGTTCGACATTCATGGACAAGCTCTGGGCAAGATGCTCGCTGAGCTTGATCGGTGGCATGAATCTGTCGATGTGCCGCTTCTGCGCGTCAATGCGGATTGCCCCGCCAACGAACTCCTCGCAGACGTAGAAACGCTCTTGGAATTGGGCTACCACACACCGAGTGTCTCCAATGAGGAGGCGTTTGATGTGCTGCTCTTGCTGGGGCGCCCAGCAAGTGGCAAATCGGAATTCATCGACTTCATGACCCACATCTCATCCGATCATCGACTTCGCGAATTCTTCATTGCCCCCTTCCAGATCATCGATGATTTTCCGATTCTCTGGAATCTCTTCCAACAAGACGATGTGTGGGAGTCCGTCGGCCGTGAACGCTGGGTCTCCAAGCGCCGCGAAGGCAACTACGCCGTGGCAGATGATTCTGTGTGGGGATTCTTGATTGAGCGGATCAACCAACTCGTTATCGAGAAGGCTTCGCAGCCAGAGGGACGCAGGACCTTGATCGTTGAGTTCTCTCGAGGCGGACACGATGGCTACCTCCAAGCGCTTCGTCGCCTTTCCCCTTCCATCCTGCGCCGGGCGGCTGCGCTGTATGTCTCTGTCTCGTTCGAAGAATCGTGGCGGCGCAACATCGCACGCTACGACGAGAAGGCGCGCGGAGGAATCCTGACCCATTCTGTGCCTCGAGAGGAGATGGAGCGCACCTACGGTACTGATGATTGGCCCTCACTCACATCGGGGCCCGTCGGTCTCATGCGCATCGGCGAACTTGAGATTCCCTATGCCACCATGGATAACGAACCGGAATCAAAGGACTTGGACATTCTCTCCGAACGCTATCGCTGTGCGTTGGCTTCGCTGTATGCTCTTTGGCGAACGCGGCTACCCAGTCGCTAATACTGTGGAGAACACACGCAAGAAATTTCGGTAGCAGACCTTCTCAATCTGCTTGTCTGATAGCCCCGCCTCGCCAAGCAATGGGACGAACTTCGCATAGTCTGTCACGCTGTCGATGCCTTCAGGCGTCTGCGTGATACCGTCCAAATCGCCTCCAAAACCGATGCAGTCCTCTCCTCCCACATTCATGGCATGGAGAGTGTGGCGGGCGATCCAGTTGATCGAAGGACGCGGAATCGCTCGCATCTGGATTCGCGCACGATCCTTCTCTGCGTCTGCAAGATTCTTCTGCAGCGTCTTCTCAAACAAAGTGGAGGCCTCTCCATAGTAGGCAGGATCAAGAAATGCAGGTGCCAAATTAATTCCGATCACGCCGCCTTGATCTGCCAGCGTACGAATCATGTCATCGGTCAGATTGCGAGGGCTTGGACACAGGGCTCGACAATTGGAGTGCGTTGCGACAAACGGTGCGTCCGACAACTGCGCTACCTCTTCGAATGCCAAGTCTGAGAGATGCGAGACGTCCACCACGATGCCCAGCTCTTCGCATAGCCCAAGTAGCCGTCTTCCCTGCTTCGTCAATGGCGTGTTGCTACCAAAGGCCGTTCCCGAGAAGGCGTTGTCTTGCCAGGCAAAGATAAGACTCCGTATGCCTTGTCCGTAGAACTCACGGATTGTTTCAGCCCTATCTCCGAGAGGATCGGCTCCCTCCAAGCTGAGGATGCCTGCGCGCGGTCCACCGTTGAATGCCTGCACGAGTTCATCACCGGACAGGGCGATCTGGAGCGCCCCCTGAGTGGAGCGTGCCATTTCCTTCACTGCACCAATCATCTGACACGCTCTCTCGTACTCTCTCCCTGGGAAATGGGCACTCAGTACGTAACAGGCGAACACCTGCACGCGAATATCTGCTGCAACCATGCCCGGGAATGAGACGTGTTTGGACCCCTCGGGGAGGAGAAACTGCTCTCCGCCGTCGAGGACCTTCATCACCGTATCACAATGGGCATCAAAGAAGCCCGGTCTCCCCATGCCGTTTCGCCTTCTTTGCCAAGTCTACTGAATATACGCCAGCGCTTCGATTTCCAGCACAGCGTTCAGTGGCAGCCCGGCGACCTCGATGCACGAGCGCGCGGGAAACGGTTTCGGGAAGAACTCCCCATAGACGGCGTTGACCGCCGCAAAGTCATTCATGTCGCGCAGGAAGATCGTCACCTTCACTACGTCCGCAAGCGTGGCATGTCCTGCTTCCAGGATTGCTTCGACGTTCTCTAGTGAAGCACGGGCCGCAGCAGCCACGTCATCGTCAATCAGTGCGCCATTCTTCATCGGCAGCTGGCCTGACGTGAACACAAGGCGACCCGCAGAGATCCCTTGAGAATACGGCCCTACGGCAGCCGGTGCATGCTCAGTCTGCAACGCTAATTTCGTCACTTAGATCACTCCCAGTTCTTGGCCCACGAGGGCGAATTTACCGATGGCAAGATCCAGATCTTCTCGACTGTGCGCAGCTGACAGCATGGCACGTATGCGCGCTGCCCCACGAGGTACAGTCGGGAAGGCAATCGCTGTCGCGAAGATGTCTTCTTCGAACAACCGTTTCGAGAATGCCCAAGCCGTTTTCGCCTCTCCTAGCATCACCGGCGTGATCGGCGTCTCGCTATGACCACAGTCAAATCCCAATGCCTGAAGCTTGGCTGTGAAGTACTTTGCGTTCTCCCAGAGCTTGCGCACCGGCTCGTCAGACGCTTCTAGGATCTCGATGGCTGCAATGCATGCCGCGACGTCGGGAGGCGTGGCTGCAGATGAGAACAAGAACGGGCGAGCTCGCTGTCTCAGATACTCGATAAGCTCTGCCTTGCCGGCAATATATCCGCCCATGACACCAAATGCCTTGGACATCGTGCCACACTCGATGTCCACACGGCCGTGCAGCCCAAAATGATCGGCGATACCACGTCCGTGGCGCCCAAGGACGCCTTCGCCATGGGCATCATCCACCATGACCATCGCATCGTACTGTTCCGCGAGCTCGACGATCGCTGGCAATGGAGCCAAGTCTCCGTCCATGGAGAACACACCATCTGTGATGATGAGCTTCTTGGCGATGTCCCTGTTCGCCTCCAACTGCAGTGCCAGCGTCTCCACGTCGCGATGGGGGAAGATCTCCCGCTTGGCTTTGGTGAGGCGCACTCCATCGATGATCGATGCGTGATTCAGTTCGTCCGTGAACAGGACGTCATCCTTGCCCATCAACAGCGGAATGACGGCAAGATTGGTGTTTAGGCCCGACTGGACTGACAAGGCAGCTTCTGTACCCTTGAAGCGCGCGATCGCAGTTTCAAGCTCCAGATGAAGCGACATCGTTCCTGCAATCGATCGAACTGCACCTGGGCCAACGCCGTACTGCTCGATGGCAGCGATGGCGGCCTTGGTGAGGCGAGGGTCGTTGGCAAAGCCTAAGTAGTTGTTCGAGCAAAGGTTGAGTCGCGGCTTGCCCTCAATGGAAACCCACGCGCCCATCGGGCCCTCGATAGTCCGAATCGTGTTGTAGAGGCCCTTGTCTCGAAGGTCCGCCAGAGCCTGTTCTATGAATGCCCATTTCGCCATCGTTCCTCCTTGCTCATCGTGCACATGATCAGGCCTACGACTCTGCTGGTGCCGCGCCCGGATGCTCAATCGTGTCCATGAATGCCATTGCATGCCTTAGGTGCGGTATCGTAATCGATCCGCCTGCGACCAACGCGATGCCCAATGCGTCGACGATCTCCTCGTGCGTTGCACCCTCTTTTGTTGACTCGATGAGGTGATAGCTGATGCAGTCATTGCAGCGAAGAACCGTTGATGCCACCAGCCCCATCAACTCTTTCATCTTCTTGGGCAAAGCACCTTCGCTGTACATGTCGTGATCGACTGCGAAGAATCGTTTCATCGGAAGATCTGCCTGAGACAGGACAAGCTCATTAAGTGTTTCTCGTCGCCTTGAGTATTCTGCCGCGTTTTCCATGATCCCTCGCTTTCACTCGCTGGAAGGATACACCTGAGGGACGCCCTGTTCACATCGGCCTGTTCGCTCATCGAGGAACAGACGCGCGGTGCCGAGGATGCGTCGACTCTCATTATGGGTCAACAAGATCATTGCATCCTCAAACCCTAGCCACTGGAAGTCCGTATGCTCAGCTGACAAGGACACATCAGGCTCACTCGTCTCCGCAAGGAAATAGGTGACCGTCTTACCGATCTGGTGACCGTTTCTCTGTATGCGATAGCTGCTCGTCTCACGAAACCCGGGGATAGGATGAAGCTGATCAACGCTTGTCTCTTCGGAGATTTCACGCAGAGCAGCCGCAAGTTCTTCCTCTCCAGGTTCAAGCCGTCCTTTTGGGAAAGCCCAGTGTCCTCCGCGTCGGTGGTGAAGAAGCAGAAACTGATGATGTGCCTGGATCGTACGAAAGAGGACGAAGCCCGCTGCGCGTTCTTCGCCCTCTTCAGTCTCGCTAGACGATGTCGATCTCATGATCGTTCTTGTCGTACAAGCGCGGGTAGAGGCCCAGACTGCGCAGTTCGCGCAGAAGGACCTTGAAGGATTCAGGAATCCCTGGCAATGGGAATTCCTCGCCCTTGAGGATCGCCTTGTACAGCTGGATGCGTCCGCGCGTGTCATCAGACTTCACTGTCAGCATCTCCTGCAACAGAGCGGAAGCTCCGTAGGCTTCTAGAGCCCACACTTCCATCTCGCCGAGACGCTGTCCACCAAACTGCGCCTTCCCACCCAGCGGTTGCTGAGTGATCAGGGCATAGGGTCCAGTGGAACGAGCATGGATCTTCTCGTCAGCAATGTGCTCCAGCTTGAGAATATACATGTATCCCACAGTAATCGGCCGCGCAAACGGCTTGCCGGTCCGACCGTCTCGAAGAACGACCTTGCCATCATAGTCGTCGCCTTCTCCCAAACCGGCCTTCTCCCGCTCATCATGAAGCCCAGTCATGATTTCCTCTTCTTGGGCTCCATCGAAAATGGGTGTCGCTGCCAACTCACCCTTGAGATGGGTTAACCAGCCGAGATTGGCCTCAAAGATCTGACCAAGATTCATACGAGAAGGGACACCCATCGGATTGAGGACAACGTCAACCGGCGTTCCATCAGGAAGGAATGGCATTTCAGCCATCGGCCGGATCGTTGAGATAACGCCCTTGTTCCCATGACGCCCAGCCAGCTTGTCACCAATGGAAATCGTCTTGCGCTGTGCAACAAATACCTTCACCAGCTGATTGACGCCGGCGTCCAGTTCATCGCCTTGATCGCGAGAGAACTTCTTCACCTTGATGACCTTGGCCGTACCGGCGACGGGATGCATACGCAACGATGTGTTGCGTACGTTCCTCGCTCGCTCGCCGAAGATGGATCGGAAGATCTTCTCTTCAGGCGTCGGCTCAGACTCGCCGCGTGGTGTGATCTTCCCCACCAGAATGTCTCCGGTACGGATGACGGTTCCCTCACGGACAATGCCAAACTCGTCCAGGTTCCTGAGGTCTTCTTGAGAGATGTTGGGGATGTCAGCCGTGATCTCTTCTGGTCCTAGCTTCGTTTCCTCCGCCTTGACCTCGAATTCTTCGATATGCACAGAGTCGAGTAGGTTCTCTCGTACCAATCGATCTGAGATGACGATAGCGTCTTCGTAGTTGTAGCCCTCAAAAGGCATAAACGCAACGAGAAGATTGCGCCCCAAAGCCAACTCACCAAAATCGCTCGAGGGTCCATCAGCCAGTAGGGTTCCCACGCCGATCTTGTCACCTTCGTAAACAACGGGACGCTGATGCAGAATCGTGTCCTGATTGGAGCGCTCAAAGTTAACAAGCGGGTAGCTGAACCTCTTTCGCCCCTTCTTGATGACGATCTCTCGCGCATCAGCGGACTCAACTTCACCCTCGTCTTCTGAAACGAGCAACATGCCCGAATCCATGGCAGCTTGGCGTTCAAGACCCGTGCCCACAAGCGGCGCTTCAGGCCGAAGCAATGGCACGGATTGGCGCTGCATGTTTGCTCCCATGAGAGCTCGGTTGGAATCATCATGCTCAAGGAAGGGGATAAGCGCTGAGGAGATGCCAACCAACGCTTGTGGCGAGACGCCGATGTAGTCGACCTCGATCGGAGGAACGAGATGAACTTCTTCACGTCCCGTACGAACCTCGACACGCTCGCCTAAGAGCTTCCCATCCTTCCCCATGGGCGTTGTCGCAGGAGCAAGCTTCAATCTCTCCTCGTCGTCAGCCATCAGGTAGTCGATCTGATCCGTCACCTTGCCCTTGACGACCTTGCGGTACGGGGCAACAAGGAATCCAAACTCGTTAACGCTGGCATAACATGCCAGTGACGTTATGAGTCCGATGTTTTGGCCTTCGGGAGTCTCAATGGGGCAAATGCGCGCATAATGCGACGAGTGCACGTCACGAACTTCAATCTTGGCGCGTCTCTTGGTTAGGCCGCCTCCAAGGGCGTTCAACCGACGCTTGTGCGTGAGTTCTGTGAGCGGATTCGTCTGCTCAAGGAATTGCGAGAATCTGCCAGTATAGAACAGCTGATTGATCGCACCTTGGACCGTTCGCGTCGAGATGATGCGCCGAATCGTGTCTTTCTCTTCCAACGCGTACTTCGAGAGCTTGTCTCGTGCAATTCTCGCCATGCGCACCAGACCAGTTCGAATCGCATTCTCAGCCAATTCGCCTGGCAGCCGGACACGCTTGTTGGCCAAGTGATCCTTCTCGTCAAGCAATGCGTCATTGGTAGGCACTTCGAGCAGAAGTCGAATGGTACGGACAATGTCCGCCAAGTAGAGGGCAGGCTGTTTGAGTTGCAGGCCCAGCTTTCGATTGACTTTGAACCGTCCCACCTCGGATAGCTGATAGCTGGTCGGATGGAAGTACAGATGCTCGATATACTCGCCCATCTGGGCTGGCGACGAGCGGTCTGAGGGCCGCAATCGACGATAGACGGCCCGAAGTGCCTCTTCCTGAGTCGTCGTCTGATCCTCTTCCAACGAATGCTGAATGTGTCGATTGACCAATCGCAGCGACTTGAGCTTAGCCTTCTCTAGCACAGGCAGGTGCTCTTCTTGAAGTGTTTGTCCCGCCAACAGCAGTGGTTCCTCGCCGCCAGTGTCTACGTCATGAGCAACAAGATGCCCCACGTATCGTCTGAGCTGTGCGGCAGTAACCGGAGCCACGTCAAACCCGAAATAGTTGCGGAGCCGAGGCACATCAAAGCCGAGAGCTTTCAGCAACGTGGTCGCTGGAACCTTGGCCTTGCGATCTAGGTGCGCTCGCAGCGTCGAACGCTTGGTATCGAGCACAATTTCAAGCCATGCCCCCATCTCAGGCAGGATGTGTCCTTTGTACTGCTGCGTATCCTCTTGCGTGATGTAGACGCCTGGAGCACGCGTCAATTCATTAACCAAGGCATTCTCAGACCCATTGATGATGAAGGTTCCTCGCCCCGTCATCATCGGGAAGTCGCCGATGTAAAGCTCGGTCTCCTGGATCTCCTCGCCTTCTTGGAGCAGTCGCGCCGTCACTCGAAGCGGACGAGAATACGTCAGATCCTTGTCCTTGCATTCCAGTTCCGTGTTGCGAGGTTCGCCTAGAAATGGATTGTAGAATTCCAGAACCAGACCATCTCTTCTGTGTCCCTCAATCGGAGAGATCTCAGCGAAAGCACGCGTGATTCCGTTCTCTACAAAGCCGGCAAAGGACTTGCGTACATCCTCCAGCAAGTAGGGCGGGGGAAGGATTTGTTGGATCCGTCCGTATGACTTTCTCTCTCGATACTTCATCTTCACCCCTTGAAAAGAACACTCTGCCCTAAGGTGACGAGCACCTCAAGGCAGGCGTTCAAAACCAGCTTCTGATAGGGCGTATCCTCAAAACTACTGCAGTTCGACTTCAGCTCCAGCCGCCTCCAGTTTCTCCCTAATGCTCGTCGCTTCGTCGGTGGATACACCTTCCTTGATGACTGCTGGAAGATTATCGGCGAGGTCTTTGCATTCCTTGAGGCCCTTACCTGTGATCTCTTTGATCTCTTTGATCACTTGGATCTTCTTCTGGCCCGCGCTGGTCATGACGACCTTGAGCGTTTCGCTCGCTGCTTCAGCTGCGCCACCTTCTGAAGGGGAAACAGCCACTGCAACAGGAGCCGCCATTGCTGCTGAAACGTTGAATCGCTCTTCAAACATCTCAACGAGCTCTGCTAGATCCTTGACCGACAATTCCTCAATCTGCTGAAGGATATCTTCTTTTGCCATAATGATTAGGCCTCCTCTTTCTGATCCTCGCGTTGTTTCTTGTATTCATTTAGGACAATGGCCATTTCGCGAATCTTGGCCTGCAACATAAACGCCATCATGCGCATCGGACTTACCAGCAGGTATGCCAGCTTCGTCAGAAGCTCTTCGCGTGATGGTAGGGTCGCGTACTTGGCAACCTGTCCCTCGGGTACGACAACTCCCTCAAATACGCCGCCCTTCAGCGTGTAGTTCGGGGAATACTTCTTCCGACATTCATCAGACAATTTGAACGCAATCGCCGGGTCGTCATCGTAGGCCAGGGCAATGCCGATCGGTCCTTCAAATAGATCGGACAATCCTTCGATTCCGGCTTGTTCAGCCGCAATCCGCGCTAGCGTATCCTTGACGACTCGATACTCCAACCCTAGTTTGGAGAACTTCTCTCGAAGTTCGACCATTTCGTTGGCATTGACACCACGGTAGTCGGCTAGTACCAGCGATACAGCGCTCTCGAATTTCTCTTTCAAGCGTGCAACTTCATCAATCTTTGCTTGTGTTGGCATCTCGAGCACCTACTCCGTAGATTCAACGATTTCATTCACTTCTGCCGCGTCCAACGTAATGCCAGGACCCATTGTCGAAGCGATACAGACCTTGCGGACGTATCGTCCTCGGACACCCTCTTCTGGACGACGCTCGCCAACACTCCGAATGATCTCTGTTAAGTTTTCCTGCAGTGCGGCCGGCTCAAACGATGCCTTGCCAAACAGCGTATGGATAACTCCCTGCTTGTCAGTGCGGAATTCGACCATTCCGCCCTTCAGCTCGGAGATCACTTGCCCAATGTCCTTGGTGACAGTCCCGGTCTTGGGACTTGGCATCATGTTTCGAGGACCAAGCACCTTTCCCAGTTTTCCCACCACGGGCATCATATCGGGTGTTGCTACCACCTTGTCGAATTCAAACCAGCCGTCTAGAATCCGTTTGGACAGATCTTCGCCGCCAACATAGTCTGCACCAGCGGCTTCTGCCTCTGCGACGGCTTCACCTTTCGCAAACGCGAGGATACGGACGGTCTTTCCGGTTCCATTCGGCAGATTGCACGTGCCCCGAACGACAACCTGCGACGCCCTGATACCAAGAACAAACGTCACTTCGGCCGTCTCATCGAATTTCGCAGTAGCGCCTTCTTTCAACTTCGCGACCGCTGATTCGAGGCCATAGGTAGCTTTGGGTTCGACAAGTGTTGCTACGCTTGAATAGCGCTTGCTGTGTCTCATTTGCCGACCACCTCGACACCCATATTCCGAGCAGTCCCTTCGATGATTCGCATGGCAGACTCCAACTTGTACGTGTTGAGGTCAGGTAGCTTTCGCTCTGCGATTCGCCGAACCTGCTCTTGGGTTATCTTGGCTACCTTCTGCATGTGCGGTATTGCCGATCCGGATTGGATTCCCGCCGCCATTTTGATCAATTCGGCAGCCGGAGGCTGTTTGAGCACAAAGTCATAATCCCCACGGAAGTATACCGTGATGACAACAGGAATGATCACGCCTGGTGTCTCCCCTTTCGTGGCATCATTGAATTTCTTGCAAAACTCCATGATGTTGAGCTTGTGCACACCGAGAGCGGGTCCAACCGGAGGCGCGGGCGTCGCTTGACCTGCACGGATTTGCAGATTGATCTTCGCGACTACAGTTTTCGACATCTTGCCTCCTCCCCTTTTGGTGATTTATCTACAAAGCCTAGAGCTTTTCGATTCCTTCGAATCCGAGACGCACCGGCGTCTCGCGCCCGAAGATCTTGACCATGACAGTCAGCTCTTCAGCTTCCTTATCGATTTCTCGTATTGCGCCCGTAAAGTCGGCGAACGGGCCATCCACAATCTCCACAACCTCACCGACAGTAAAGTCAATCTCGACTCTGGGCTCTCTGTGGTCGTCGCTGGCATCTCCACGTGCCATGGCCGATGCCGTAACTGACGGAGTCGCCAATAGGCCAGCTTTCCGCTTGATGACTTTCATTTCAGGGCCTTCGATGGGCATGGGCTTATATCGAGATCCAACATAGCGCACAGCGCCCTTGATCCCATCAATCAGCTCCATCATCTGCTCTTCTTCTAGCCCCATTCGCGCAAACACATACCCTGGGAACAATCGTCGCTTCTCGATCCGTTGGATCATCACGATGCGCTTGTCTTTGTATTCCTTGACTTTCAAAAGGCCGGAGGCTCGACTGGCAATCTGGTCCTCTGTCTCTATGAGATCGCCTGCTTCAAGATCGAGTCCTGAACGGATACGTGAGAGGTATTTCTCCGGGACGATCCGCTTCTTCTCCTTGCCATCTGCGTACGTAAACGTTATCCGTCGGACCTTGTCCCGCGACACAATCGTCCCGCGGTTCACGACAACGTACTTCTCGTCAGAATCCGAGGTCAGGGGAACCCCGTTGCGTATCTTTTCGCCAACACGAATGTCGCGGCGAATCCTCTTGTCCGCGGGAACAAGATAGACCTCTTCATTGCGATTGGTCATCTCGACGATCACACGCTGCAAGGATTCAACTTCTGAAATCGTGGCCTTGTCTTCGGCATGCCGAGGTGGCTTGCGAGCAATCACATCCCCGCGAGTTACGCGCTCGTTCGGTTTGGTCACCAAATCGTATTCATAAGGAATCCGATATTCAGTACTCGCACCGCGACGATTGCGCGAAGTGATGACCTCTTCAACAGGTACGAGGAAGAACGTGTCTTCTCCTTCAAGAGAGAATCGCTCGACTGATCGATCCCATTCGCGCTTACGGATCCGATCATTGAGGTCTTCCTTGACCTTCAACTCAGATCCCGCATAGGTCTGGATAGCATACCACTTCTTCAGCCGCATAGTTCCTCTATCCCATCAACCGACTGGGAAGTTCGATCAGGGTTCCAAGCACCAAATCGACACCCGCAATATATAGTGTCACAAGCACCACCAATAGCAGGATCAACGCCGTCAACGAAATGATTTCGTTGCGAGTGGGCCAGCTGATGCGTGCAACTTCGGCTCGAACACCTCTGAAGTAATTCGTGATTCGCTCGAACATAGTCGTTTCTTCACCTCGCGTTGCAGGCCCGGGAGGGCTCGAACCCCCGGCCTTCCGATTTGGAGTCGGACGCTCTTCCAACTGAGCTACGGGCCTTTATGCCTAGTCTTAAGTAAGGACTAGACCTCTTTATGCAGCGTGTGTTTTCGATCCCACTTGCAATACTTGTTCAGTTGTAGCTTATTGCGCGTGTTGTTCTTGTTCCGCTGCGTATGGTAGTTACGGCGGGCACACTCGCTGCAAGCGAGGGTGACATGAACGACGATTTCGCCCTTCTTCTTTGCCATGGTCTAATCCCTTAGTTCCTTAGTCTTCGATCTTGGTGACAACACCGGACGCGATGGTTTTCCCACCTTCACGAACTGCGAAACGCAGGCCTGGGTCCATTGCGACCGGATGGAGGAGTTCGCAGAAAACCTTGACGTGGTCGCCAGGCATGATCATCTCGATACCGTCAGGCAAATTGACTGTACCGGTGATGTCCGTCGTTCGGAAGAAGAACTGCGGCTTATAGCCAGTGAAGAATGGCTTGTGTCGTCCGCCTTCATCCTTGGTCAAGACGTAGATCTCGCCTTCGAACTTTCGGTGGGGATGAATCGTCTTCGGGGCAGCCAAAACCTGCCCGCGCTCGATGGCATCCTTGTCAATTCCTCGAAGGAGAACGCCAGCATTGTCGCCGGCAATTGCGTAGTCGAGCGTCTTGTTGAACATTTCCAGGCTGGTAGCGACGGTCTCGACAATCTCGTCATGGACACCGACGATTTCAAGTTTCATGCCAGGCGTGATTTTTCCGCGCTCCACACGCCCCGTGACGACCGTACCGCGTCCCTTGATCGAGAACACGTCTTCGACAGGCATCAGGAACGGACGATCTTCTTCTCGATCCGGGTCTGGAATGTAGTCGTCGACGGCCTGCATGAGCTCCAGGATGCACTGGGTTCCAGGATGCGTCGCATCGTCCATGTTTTCCATGGCTGCCAATGCGGATCCGCGGATAATTGGAATCTCGTCGCCCGGGAATTCGTGCTCAGAAAGAAGATCGCGGATCTCCATTTCAACAAGATCGATAAGTTCAGGGTCGTCAACCTGATCCACCTTGTTCAAGAAGACGACGAGTGCGGGAACGTTTACCTGGCGTGCCAGAAGAACGTGTTCTCGCGTCTGGGGCATCGGTCCATCTGAAGCGGCTACAACGAGAATGGCGCCGTCCATCTGAGCGGCACCTGTAATCATGTTCTTGATATAGTCAGCGTGGCCCGGACAGTCGATGTGGGCATAGTGACGCTTGTCAGTTTGGTATTCAACGTGGCGAACGTTGATCGTGATTCCGCGCGCCTTTTCTTCAGGGGCGTTGTCGATATCCGCAAACGCCATCTTCTTTGCGAAACCCTTTGTAGCCAGGACACCTGTAATCGCCGACGTCAACGTCGTCTTTCCATGGTCGATGTGTCCGATCGTACCAATATTCACATGAGGCTTGTTCCTCACAAATGCTTCTTTCGCCATCGCCAAAACCTCCTGTGAGACAAACCCCACGGCGTCTCTTAATGTTTTCTCTCCATGATGGAATCCTGTCCGTCACGAGCAAAAGCCCGCGATCGGAATCGAACCGATGACCTCCCCCTTACCAAGGGGGTGCTCTACCGACTGAGCTACACGGGCGTCTCGATTCTCCGAGTGCGGAGTGTAACCGAAACTCCCAATACACCACAACTACAACCACTATTGGAGGGGGAGGGATTCGAACCCCCGTAGGCGTACGCCAACGGATTTACAGTCCGCCCCGTTTGGCCGCTTCGGTACCCCTCCTACAAAAAATCGAACTGAGCCAGCGGCCAGAATTGAACTGGCAACCTACGGATTACAAATCCGTTGCTCTGCCGATTGAGCTACGCTGGCACGTCAACTCGATTCGCGCGGATTGTACTTAACGAAACCTGGGGGTTCAAGAGTAGACCTGTACCCAGACTTCGCGCGTTCGCGATCCATCGATTTCGCACAAGAAAATGCCCTGCCACCTTCCCAGCATGAGCGCGCCATCAACCACAGGCACCATCACGCAAGACCCCACCAGACTGGCCTTCACATGCGCTGCCGAATTGCCTTCCTCATGCAACCATGTCGCTTGCCTTGGAACGAGTTTGCCAATCATCGACGTCATATCCATGGCCACAGCCGGGTCAGCGCATTCATTAATCATCAACCCGCTGTCGTATGCGGACAGAACACCGAACAAACGCCTTCTTCCCAAGATGACTCTTGGACGACCCTGCTCACCTAATCTGTGCTGTCGACAAGCTCTTCGCTCAAAGAGCTTTTGACAGTCACTGACTTCATGTCGCTTCCGAATCGCGTAGAGCTGTTTCCAGATCGGCGCGAAGCGCGTCCTTGTCATCAACATCCTGCACGCGAAGGATGATCTCAGAGTGTGTGTCGTTGCTCTTGCCCTGGACAACACTCAGTAGTCTTGCACCATGTTGCCTGACGACGTCGAGCATTCGGAAGACGTCGGTCGAGTCCTTGCGAACCGTCGCCGTAAAACGCGTCGCCTTCATTCCGATGCCCAGACCGACAGTCAATCCCTTGAGAAGCTCAGCCTGGGTGATAACGCCAATGAGCTGGCCGTCATCAACTACTGGCAGCACAACCAATCGGTTGGCAAGCATGATCAGCGCGGCCTTCTCCAATGTATCGTCGGATGCAACCGAGAACTTGACAGGATGCGCCAGTTTCTCGACAGCCACATCCCAATCCTTCACATCCTTGAGACCAGCCCGTGTGATGAACCCCGTCAACTGCGCCTCTGCCGTCGCAATCAGTAGTAGCCCGAAGCCATGGGCATCCATCGTATCCCGGGCCACCGATAGCGGCGCATCCGGGGGGAGAGTGGTTACTCCCGGCTGCATGTATTGGTCTACGTTCATTCCTCTTCTTGTGCCGCCTGGGCGATAACTTTCTCTTGAATATTGCCTGGAACCGTCTGGTACTTGCTGTAGGCCATTTGGAACGTCGCTCGTCCTTGAGTACGCGACTTCAAATCGAGGGAGTAGGACTGCATTTCTGCCAATGGTGCCTCGGCGCGAATAACCGTCGTCTTGCCTTCGGTCTCCATGCCTAGAATTCTCCCTCGCCGTCCATTCATGTCTGAGATGATGTCGCCTGTGAATGCTTCAGGGACACGAACGTCGACGTGCATGATCGGTTCCAGCAAGCAGGGGTTTGCCTTGTCAAATGCGTCGCGGAATGCGTGTCTCCCGGCCATCTTGAAGGCAAGCTCCGACGAATCTACTGGATGGTAGCTTCCGTCAAACAGCGAGACGGTTACGTTGGTCACCGGGAATTTGGCTAGATTGCCTTCTTCCATCGCTTCGACAACGCCCTTCTCTACGCCAGGAATGTACTGACCAGGAATTGACGCACCCTTGATCAGATCAATGAACTCGTAGCCGTCCTCGCGAGGCTCGACTCGCAGCTGAACTTCTCCGAATTGACCGCGCCCGCCCGACTGTTTCTTATGTCGGTACTTGGCTTCAGCCGCCTTGCGAACCGTTTCCTTGTAGGGAATCGTTGGACGCTGGGTATCCAGTGTCACGTGATATCGATTCTTCATGCGTTCGATGATCAGGGTGAGGTGAACGTCTCCCATTCCCTCCATGATCATTTCTCTCGTCACCGGATCACGGCCGACGATCACTGTCGCCTTGGTCGTGGAAATCTCCCGCAGCGCCTCAGACATCTTTTCGACGTCTGCCTGCGTCCTGGGAGTAATCGCTCGTGAGTAGACGGGCCTCGGAAAGGCAGGCGTGTCGAAGACGGGCAGTCCCCTTTCAGATCCTATGGTGGAGGCCAAGACAACGTCGTCAGCTTTACCTAGGGCGACCGTTTGTCCTGCTTCAGCCGAGGTTACGCGATGCTGCTTGGTTCCCTCGAATGCATAGATGTCTCGAACCTCAATCTTTGTGCCTGTCACAACGTCGTACAGGGATTTGCCTTCTTGGATTGTTCCGTCAATGACTTTGACAAACGCCAAACGTCCCAAATAGGGGTCGCTCGACAAATGGAAAGCCACAGCACGGGTTGGGGCATTTGCGCTTCCGACCTTCTGCTCGACGGCTTCGGTGATGGTATGCAGTAGCACATCCAAGCCCTTGCCTTCTGTAGCCGAGGAACAGAGTACAGGCACCAATTCTCCTGCAGCCAGGCCATGGGCCAGTGTCGTTGCCAGCTCGTGCGGCGTGATCGGCTCTTCATCAAGGAATTTCATCATCAATGCGTCATCAAAAGACGAGACTTCCTCAAGCAGGATAGCGCGCGCTTCCTCAACAGCGTCGATGAGGTCGGCGGGAATATCCTTCTTGGATTTGTTACCGAAATAGACGGCTTCGTTTTCCAGTAGATCGACGACGCCGACAAAGATGCCGTTCTCCCGGATCGGGACTTGAAGGGGCACGAATTTGCCGTCGAAGTGGTCGCGCACTGAAGTCAAGGCATCGTTGAATTTCGCGTTTTCACGATCCATTTGGTTGATCAAGATGGCCACCGGTCGTTTGGCGGCACCAGTAATCTCCCAGGCTCGTTCTGTGGCGACTTCCACGCCCTTCTCAGCATTGAGAACGATCAATGTCAAATCGGCGACTGGAACACCTTTGTACATCTCTTCCACGAATTCATCGCCACCGGGCGTATCAATAAGCGTAATGGAGATGTCCTTGACCTTGAAGGTCCCAACGGTCATGTCGATCGTGTACCCGCGATCCTTTTCTTCATGCGAAGAATCAAACGCCAGGTCTTTGACTCCTGCCTTGGTCATCAGGGCTCTAGCAAGCGTTGTCTTGCCGCATCCTGAATGACCAACCAAGCAGATATTTCTCGCTTGCCCCATGCTGACATCCCCCTTGCGTGGTTCCGGAAAGAATTCCAGCGCAGTATACCTTGCCCCTTCTAGGCGAGCAAGCAACCTGCCGTCCGAACGTTTCGTGATCCTGCGCTTTCAAACCTTGAGGAGTGATTCCTCGCCTCGTAACCTTATCACCAGCGTGACCAATCTACAGTCGTGCTGTTCCCAAGGGGGGAATTGATGCCTACACGGCTTCTGCTGGGGAACGAATCCCTTGCACAGGGTGCCATCGATGCTGGCCTTTCTGGGGCGTACGCCTATCCCGGTACACCTTCGACAGAGATCACTGCCTATGTTCTTCGCAGTCACCAAGCGGCCATGGGTAATGTGATCTGTGCCTGGACAGCCAACGAAAAGACCGCTCTCGAAGCGGCTCTTGGGATGAGCTATGGCGGGAAACGAGCCATGGCCAGCATGAAGCACGTCGGACTCAACGTCGCTGCAGATCCGTTCATCAACTCTGCCATTTCTGGCTGTCACGGCGGGTTGATCGTCAATGTGGCTGATGATCCATCAATGCATTCCTCTCAGAATGAGCAGGATTCGCGCGTCTATCTCGACTTGGCTATGATGCCGTGCATTGAGCCCGCAGATCAGCAAGAGGCCTATCGAGCACCAGCGCTGGCGTTCGCGCTCTCTGAGACCTACCGTATTCCTGTCATGATTCGTCTGACAACACGGCTGTGTCATTCGCGGGCAACCGTTACTGTCGGCCAGCCAAGCCGACGCAACGACTTCTCGTACCCAGAGGATCCGAAGCGATTCATCCTATTGCCTGCGTTGGCACGCAAGAGCTATGCCAAGCTACTCGATCGCCAAGCCGACTTCATTCGGGAGTCCGAAGCCAGTCCATTCACTGAGTATCTTGAAGGCACCGACTTCTCCACTGGCATCATGGCGTGTGGAACTGCCTATCACTATGTGCGTGAGATCGTCGGAGATGACTGCCCTCATCCGATTCTTAAGATCGGGCAGTACCCGCTTCCCAACGCACTCATTGAACGTATGATGTCGGCATGTGATCGGATTCTCGTCTTTGAAGACGGCTATCCCTACCTGGAGGGCAAACTCCGAGGGCTGCCCGTTCGTACGTCGCCGACAATCCACGGCAGACTCACAGGCCACTTGCCCCGAACAGGCGAGCTGAATCCAGGCCATGTAGCCAAGGCATTTGGCATCGAATCGCCAATTCTCAACGCAGCTTCTGCTGTGCCTTCGCCACGTCCACCCGCGCTTTGCCCGGGATGCCCCCACGGGGACACCTGCAATGCGCTCAATGCTGTACTGAGGTCGGGAGATGCAAACGGGCGGGTGTTCTCAGACATCGGCTGCTATACGTTGAGCGCCATGCCTCCGTATGAATCCGTCGATACGTGTGTCGAGATGGGGGCGTCGATCACGATGGCCAAGGGCGCATCGCAAGCCGGACTTCATCCAGCCGTCGCGCTCATTGGCGATTCCACGTTTACCCATTCGGGGATGACGGGATTACTTGACTGCATCAATGAGAACGCGAATGTCACCGTCGTGATTGTCGACAACCTCACCATTGCCATGACCGGCGGGCAGACATCTTCAGCCAACCATCGACTGGCCGAGATTTGCACTGGCTTGGGTGTTGATCCTGCACACATTCGTATCATCACACCGTTGCCCAACAAGCATGACGAGAATGTCGAAGTGCTGCAGCAAGAGATTGCCCACACCGGACCATCCATCATCATCGCAGTGCGCGAATGCATACAAACAGCACGGCGATCTCGCCCCAAAGGAGGCTCATCGTGAAGCGAAATCTCATTCTCGCTGGCGTCGGAGGCCAAGGATTGCTGGCGCTGGCAGCTGTGATTGGTGAAGCCGCACGATCGCTGAAGCTTCATGTACTTCAAGCAGAGGTTCATGGCATGGCCCAGCGTGGTGGCGTCGTCCAGAGCCATCTGCGCTATTCGGATCAACCCATTCACTCCGCGTTGGTCAAAGAAGGCACAGCAGATCTCGTTCTCTCGTTGGAGCCGATGGAGGCGTTGCGCTACATGCCCATGCTCGCACCTGGGGGGGCGGTCGTTGCCAATGTCGTGGCATTCAAGAACATCCCTCACTACCCGGAAGAGGCCGCGATCGAGAGAGAAATCCGGCTTCTTCCCAACTATCGTCTCATCAACGCTGTCGATCTCGCCAAGGAAGCCGGAGCCATCCAGGCCACCAACATGGTCATGCTCGGCGCGGGCGCGCCGTTTCTTGCGCTTCCCATTGAGGCATTGGAGACGGGCATTCGTACTGTGTTTTCCGACAAGGCAGAGGCCGTGATCGAGACCAATCTGCGGGCATTCCAACTGGGATTCGAGGCATCGGAGAGCGCCAGATAGCAGGCGCTGACAAAACGCTCTGGAGCCTCTCTTGTCCTACCGGTTCATGCAGGCTAGTCTGTACGAACAACCGGATGAGGGAGGCTTCAATGTTTCATCGAACTCGATTTCTTTTCGTACTGGCACTCGTGCTTGCGACCGGCGTTGCAGTTGCTGGTGAACCCGTTCGCATCGCTTTGTTCACAGACGCGCACGTTCACGACATCAACTCGCCTGTCGAGAGCAAGGTGATGACCAACTACGCCGAACGCCTTGGAGCATTCGCCGCCGCCGCCAATGCCTGGCCTGCTGATGTGGCCATTGAGCTCGGCGATTTCGTAAACGGCGCCTTTGTCATGGGTCCCGGCTATGGCGACCCCACCCGAATACCAGGGATCCTTGAACTAGGGATTGCCAGTATCGCAGGGCTTAATACGCCCATGCATTACGTCCTGGGTAATCACGATCTCTATGATCTGTCGAAATCCGACTTTCTCACCGCAGTAGGACAAGACGAAGCCTACTACAGCTTCGATCTCGGGGGCGTTCACTTCGTGATTCTTGATGCGGAATACAACGACCCCGATGAGTCAGACTTCGATCATGTCTTCATGCGCGTCAAGTGCCGCATCCCTGTAGATGAGATGGCATGGCTCGCCGATGACTTGGCGCAAACCGATCTGCCAACCATCGTCTGCATTCACCAGCCCCTAGACGCACAGTTTGATGCCAACGCAGGCGGCCCGCCCGTCGTCAACAATGCCGAGGTTCGCCAGGTGCTCACAGACTCTGGTCAAGTAATCGCCGTGTTCCAGGGGCATGACCACGGCAACGTCTACACAGAGATTGATGGCATCCACTACGTGACGCTCGCCGCCATGGTCGACCATACTGTGCCCGGGCCGGCTACCTGGTCGCAGGTATCACTTGATGTGGAAACGCGCATGATGTCGATCGAAGGATTCGGCTTGCAGGAAAGCTATGAGTTGGGCTTCTAGCACACCACGATCCAACAGGGAGACCGCAACATGAGACGATCGGCTGCCTTGCTCATCTTGATCTTGATTGGCTTTGCCTTCGCGGTCGGAGCGAACGATGGTATCGTGCGCTTCGGCCTCATTACCGATACGCACGCGCACGACCTGGATTCCCCCCTCGAAGGCAAGTGGATGTCGCACACGCAAGATCGACTGTCTGCATTCACCGTAGCGATGAATGAATGGGCACCCAACTTCATCATCGAACTGGGTGACTTCATCAACGGCTGGGTCGTACTGGGCGCGGATCCCGGAGATCCAGCGCGCATTTCTGACATTCTCGCATGGGCCGACGGACTCTATGATCAGTTCGACGGCCCCAGTTATCACGTCATTGGCAACCACGATCTCTACAACCTGAACAAGGCGCAGTATCTTTCGATCCTCGAAATGGAGGCCACATCCTACAGCTTTGACGTCGGTGGCTATCACTTCGTCGTACTCGATGTACAACATGCAGCCGACGGATCGGATCTGGCCAACACGTACACCGGAGTCGCCGGATTCGTACCCGACTCCGAATTTGAGTGGCTACAGGCAGATCTCGCCTCGACTGATCTGCCGACCATCGTCTGTGTACACCAGCCACTCGATGAAAGCGCGGGCGACATCGAGGCGTGGGGCCGTGCGACCGTGCTCAACCAAGACGCACTACGGGATCTATTCGTTGAGGATGGTGACGTCATTGCCGTGCTTCAAGGACATGAGCACACCAATGGCCACCAGGTCCTCGACGGCATTTTCTACATCACCTTCGAGGCGATGGTGGATCAGAATACGCCGACGACGTGGGCACAGGTTACGCTCGATCCGTTGGCACGCAGCTTGGTGATTGACGGTATCGGCGTGCAGGAATCCTATCAACTGACCTATTCCGACAAGTAATCACTTCAAATCGAGTGAAGGAGAGAGCATGATTGTCGACTTCTCCATCGCACCCATCGGAAGAGGTGAGAGCTTGAGCTCTCACGTCGCCGAGGCATTCAAGATCATTGAAGCCAGTGGCATCGCTCACGAGCATCACGCCATGGGAACCAACCTCGAAGGCGACTGGGACGAGGTGATGGGGATCATCAAGGCGTGCCGGGACAAACTTCTCGAATCGTCGGCGCGTATCTCGATATCTATCAAGATCGATGACCGAAAAGGCTCGACAGATGGCCTCCTAAAGAAGGTTGCATCCGCAAGAGAGAAGATGTAGCCTGCCCGTGCCTGACATGCCCAGATTGCAGAAGACCCCCCTTTTTACGTAGAGTGATACATGCACATGGATCTTCGTAAGCTGCCCAAGGTCGAATTGCACGTCCATCTCGATGGCTCGATGCGCCTGAAAACCATCAAGGAGCTTGCTGCTGCGTTGCCGCAGGAGACGGCGTTCCCGAAGCGGTTCAATTTCAAGAAGGCGGTGACCCCGCCGCAGCGCTGCACATTGCCTGAGTATCTCAAGGCATTCGATGTCACCATTGCCGTACTGCAGACGGCGGCAGCATTGGAACGAGCAGCCTACGAATTGTGCCAAGACGTAGCCAAAGAGAACGTGCTGTATCTTGAGGTTCGGTTTGCGCCGCTCCTCCATCTCGAAGCTGACTTGAGTCCACGCGAGGTTGTCCAAGCTGTGCTACGCGGATTGAAGCGGGGTAGAGAGGCATTCGACCTGCACACAGGATTGATCCTGTCCGCCATGCGTGACCGCTCGCTTGAGCATTCCATGGAGGTTGCCCAGCTTGCGGCTCAGTTCTCCACCAAAGGCGTCGTCGCCTTCGATCTGGCAGGCCCAGAGCGCCAACATCCGCCACAGATCCATCGGGAAGCCGTTTCCATGGCGCAAGAATCCGGTGTGCGTCTGGCAATTCATGCCGGAGAAGGCTGCTGTCCCGAGCAAATACGGGCAGTCATTGAGATGGGCGCCGAGCGCATCGGGCATGGCGTCTACTTGCACAAAGATCCAGCCACAGAGGAGCTTGTTGCTGAGAAGGGTATTCCACTCGAAGTGTGCCCGACCAGCAATCTTCAGATTTCGGGCATCATGGAAACCTATGCCGATCACCCGCTTAAGCGGTATTTCGATCTCGGCATTCCCATCACCATCAATACCGACAACCGTTTGATGTCGAACATCGATCTGACGCACGAATACCAGGTCGTCGTCGACGCGTTCGGATTCGATGCCCAGCAGATACGCCAGATCAGCTTGAATGGAATCGAAGCAGCCTTCGCTCCTGAGTCAGTGAAAGTCGAATTACGCGCCAAGCTCGACGCCTTCTTCGCCCAGCTAGGCTGACTCTGAACTGGCCGTAGCGCTTGGATCTCCTGCGTTCGGATTACGGAGATCAGCAACCCGATGCTTCAATCGTCAGCCGTGCTCGCACACCAAGCAATCAACCATGAAGCACATGAAGAGAAGATTGGCGTTGGCTCTTGTGTCCAAGGATGTGGCTCAAGATCCTTCATGATCTTCGTGTTCTTCATGGTTAGGAGTCGTTGTTCGATCTTCATTGCCATCGATCGCTGAATAGGAGTCATGGGCGGCTTCCAACACCAACTCGTCCACTGCTTCGCTGGCGCGTGCGGCGATCACACGTTGGGTCATTGTGACAATTCGCGCTGTTGGATCGTCGCTAGCGAAAAGCGTTCCTTCGGCATCGGCTTCGCTTCGCACCTCTTGCTCGAAGTACTGCTTGAGCCGTAGTCCATTGACGAAACTAGAGCCCTTGTGGCAATTGTTGGTGAAAATGTAGACCTTCGTTGCAGTATCAAGCACGCCCTTGACACGTCCCACCCACTGCTGGAGTTCCTCGTCCGTGTAAAGATAGTCGTAGCGATGGCTTCCCGTGGGCGGGTTGTACCACGCCTTCTCGTTTCGGCCATGAAGCCGGAAATAGGCCACATCGTTGGTCAGGACGTTGGTCGGCGTCGGCAAAGAACCAATGCGTGGTAGATCGACATTAACAAGGCCCAGCTGCAGTTTCTGAAGGTACTGGTAGACGCGGTCTTCGTACCATTCCTTGTGCCGGAACTCGATGCTTGTTGGAATGCCACGACTGACGAAGATGTCGGCCACGTGCTTTAGGTGATCCAGAGCAAGATCGTTGAGATGAAACGATTGAGGGAATTGCAGCAGCACGCCTCCCAATTGCCCGGCATCACGCAGTGGAGCAAGCGACTGCACGAAAGGCTTGGCAACCGATGCCATCGCATCACGCTCGTGTGTCATCCCACGGGGTGCCTTAATGACGAAGGTGAAGTTTGGATCGACCTTCCGAAGCATGCCTTCGAAGATGGCGGGTGTCGGATCCCGGTAATAGGTGAAGTTGATCTCGACAGCGTCGAAGTCTTTGGCATAGGTTGCCAACATGTCAGAGGGTACCGTCTTCTCAGGATAGACCGTGCCTACCCAATGGGGAAACGAGTAACCCGATGTGCCGATTCGCACGTCTGCCATCATGCTCCATCCTACTGATCTTGTTAGTTGGATGAGAAATCGAATGTACTCGTCTCAGCGAACCCTCCGACATGTTCGGGCAGTTTTCGTGGCAGCGCCGCTGCGGCCACCTGGATGGCGCTGTTCCCGAATCGGCTTTGGATCACATCGACAGCGCGATTGAGTCGCCGTCGTGTTTGATCCTCAGCCAGAAGAGGAATAGGGACCCCCTTCTCATCGACGAGATTCGATGTGGAAAGCCCGATTCGTGCCATCGATTCTGGATGGATGGGAATCTGGGAAAGAATACGCATGCAGGCTTCGTAAAGCGTTGCCCCATCGTCGGTCGGCAATGCTAGCGTCGTCTGCTTCCCATAATGCCCGGACATCACTTCCAATGAGAAGCCACAGTGAACCGTACGGGCCATGTAGCCGTGCTTGCGCAATCGACTGGCCACCAGGTCGCACAACCCGCGCAACACCGTCAGCGCCATCTCACGCGGTCGGATATCAGGGGGCAAGGTACGAGAATGACCGACTGATTTCGGTGGGGGAATTTCTGTATACGGAACCACAGGCGTTGGATCCTGCCCCATGCCAACGGCTTTGTAGAACAGCCCATGCACACCGAACTCGCTCTTGAGAATAGACAGTGGACATTGCCCCAGTTGTGCCAGCGTCCAAATACCCAGACGCGACAATCGCTTTTCGATCCGTCTGCCAATGCCGCAGATTTCCGTCACCTGGGTCGTTGCTAAGAGTTCAGGCAATTCTTCAGGATCGACGAAGCCAATGCCATTGGGCTTATGCCGCTTGGCAATGAGCTTGGCAAACGTCTTGTTATCGGCAATGCCAATGGTGGCAGTGATGTACTTGCCCAACTCATTCTTGAAATCCCGCTGAATCGATTGCGCCAATCGAACCGCACCGCCATAGTGTGGTGCCTCTTTGGTGATGTCCATATAGACCTCGTCAATGCTGGACACCTCGATCATCGGCGTATAGCGCTTGAGGATATCGATGAACCGTTGCGTCAGTGCCAGGTATTTTGAGGCATCGCCAGGATAGAGGATCAATTGCGGGCACAACTTCTTGGCCTCCCACACTGGCATCCCAGCCTTCAGACCAAACTTCTTGCCCTCTCGCGATGCCGTGACGATGATGGTGCTTTCAATCGGCTTGCCGGTAATACCCACGGGAAGACCACGCAAACTCGGATTTGCCTGCTGTTCGACCGAGGCAAAATACGAGTCCATATCCAGATGTAGAATCGTTCGTGGCATGGGAATCCTTTCATCGAATCACTTCGCACATCGCGCCAAGTGTGCCATATTCCCGACGTGATTTCTAGAGGACAAATGGCCCAACAACGACATTCTTCGCAAGAGAAACGAAACGCAGAATTGTCCATTTTGGACACGGAGAGACTGTCATTCGGGCCGTGATAAGCCTGTTGTAGACTAGGTTATTATGACATGGATACGAATCAACCAAGAAGTCGATGCCATCGTGCAATTCCATCCCGGGTCTTCTGTTCCCGCACTCAAAGCCATCAACTGGCAAGGGACAAGACGCACCTTCGTCGGAATGCCTCAAATCGAAGCCGATCTCGAAAGTCTGACCTATGACATTCGCGACAAGTGGACGCGCTACGCCATTCGTTTTGATCGCGGGCGCCAGCGCTGGACGCTGGAAGGCCTCGACGACTCGTGGATCATGGCACCGCACGAACTGCCTCGTCCCAAATACTTCCCGCCGCCGTAGGGAGCAGCCGCGTGTAGCCACCATCAACTATCGGCAAGTTCTAGCTCCCTATTGCAGAATCTTACTCATGCTTCTCAAACTCGGAAGTCTGATTCCGCATGCCGCTTCATAGTAGATTTCAGAGTTATGGATATCCTGGATTTGCTGCGACGATCCGAAGGCAAGACCCTAGAATTCAAACGAGATCTATCCTCACCTAAGGGGGTACTGCACACTCTCGTCGCATTTGCGAACACGGCGGGCGGCATCCTGCTCATCGGTGTCGAAGACAAATCCCACAATGTTCGAGGTGTCACAAACCCGCTAGATCTTGAAGAGAAGCTCGCTAATCTTATCAGTGATAGTATATCGCCACGACTCTTACCTGAAGTCGAAATCCTGTCGTGGCGACAATCCCAACTTCTGGGTATTCAGATCTATCCAAGTCCAAATCGCCCTCACTTCATCAAGAAGGAGGGGCTTGAGAGGGGAGCCTATGTTCGCGTTGATTCTACCAATCGCCGAGCAGATAAGGAATTGATTGAGGGCATGCAGCGGTTTGCTCAAGGAGAAACCTATGACGAACAAGCCATGCCCGATCTGAACTCGGAAGACATCGACTTCCGAGCTGCTTCCGAGTTGTTTGCCCCTGAACGAATACTCAAGCCGAAGGATCTTGAGACACTCCGCCTGATTACACCACATCAAGGGCGCAAGGTTCCTACTGTTGGCGGATTCCTTCTGTTTGGCAGGAATCGCGAGCGCTATTTCCCGGATGTCTGGATTCAGGCAGGTCGATTTCAAGGAACTAACAAGACCCATATTGCCGATCAATCCCAGATCAAATTGCACTTACCAGCAGCCGTGGATGCAGCCGTGGAATTTGTCAACAAACACACGTTGCACGGAGTCGAAATCGGTGCCGTTCGTCGGGTTGAGCAATGGAACCTGCCTCCAGCGGCGGTGCGTGAGGCGATCATCAATGCACTTGCCCATGCAGACTATGCGGAGCGAGGTGCTCCAACTCGAATCTCGATATTCGATGACCGTCTCGAAATTGAGAATCCCGGCCTTCTCCTCTTCGGACTTACAGTAGATGATTTACGGCAAGGCATCTCCAAGCTTAGGAATCGAGTGATTGGACGCGTCTTCCATGAGCTTGGCTTGGTTGAGCAATGGGGCAGCGGCATTCAGAGGATTGTTACAACATGCCGAGAAGCAGGTCTCGATGAACCGCGATTCGAGGAACTCGGCACACGATTCCGCGTCACCCTCTACACGACCAAGAGACACTCACCGACGGCAGACTCAGTAGACCTAACCATCCTAGAGATGATGAATGCCGAGCACGGACTCTCCACCCAGGAAATCGCAACGGCCATTGGGCTAACTCCTCGTGCTACGCGAACCCGGCTGTCAAAGCTCGTTAATCGAGGCCTCGTAAGGGAGATTGGCACCAGCCCTCAAGATCCAAGAAGACGCTACTTCTCTACCGGCTAGCATCCGCCTGCTGCACGACGGTTCTTCTCCAGACAACTTTGCCAGGTGCTTCGCAGCAGGTTCTTCGGAAAACGGCAGGACACAGGCACAGGCTCATGCTATCCTTCAGTGATCGGACCCTAAGGAGGGCTACGCATGTCAGGAAGATGTTGCTCGGCATCCCACGCGCCTGGATTGGCATTTCGTGGACAGATCGCATTGCAGGTCAGAAACCTCGGCTTAGAACCGGGTGACACGGTTATGTTGCATGCATCCGTCGGAGCCATCGGCTGGATTGCCGGTGGTCCCAGCGAGGTCCTCGCGGGCATTCTCGATGCACTCGGTCCCGAAGGAACCTTGATGATGGTTGTCGGTTGGGATGGCTCTCCCTACGACATCGTCGTTGATGCACCGCAAGTGCCTGCGGCCATGCTTGAGCTTTGGCCCGCCTTTGATCCTGCCACATCACGCGCCGTCCCTTCATGGAGCATTCTCGCTGAGTGCTTGCGCACCTGGCCGGGAGCCAAACGAAGCGAACATCCCGATAGTTCCTTTGCCGCCGTCGGACGCTATGCCGATGAGCTGACTCAGGCACATCCACTGAACTACGGCATGGGCGAGGGCTCACCCCTGGGCAAACTGTGCCAGCGCAAGGGCAGGGTGCTCTTGTTGGGAGCGCCGCTATCGAGCCTAACATTGCTCCATCATGCCGAACACCTGGCCAATGTGCCGGGCAAGAAGGTCGTTCGTTACAAGGCACCGATTCTTCGCAATGGAGAGAGACAATGGATCGACATCGAGGAATTCGACACCAACGGCTGTCTGCCGTGGCGCGGAGCCGTCGATCTGTTTGAAGCCATCGCCAGCCAACATGTTCAAGAGGGCCATGGCGTCATCGGCCTCGTCGGTGCCGCAAAGAGCTATTTGCTTGATGCAGACGTATTGAATCGCTTCGCCATCGACTGGATCGAACAGGAATTTCAGCATCCGTCCGAGCCCTTGGGCGAGATCCACGTTCGTGTTGCCGATCCTCGTGACCATCGAGAAGTCGCCAATTTGCTCGCAGCCATGGAAGAAGAGCGGACTGGCACGCCTGTTTCTGCCTCACGTTTCACGGCACAAGTTGACGAATCACTGGAAGGCCAGGATCGAAGGGTCTTCATCGCAGAAACGCCGCACAAGCTCGTCGGCATGCTCGTCGCACGCGGAGAATCCGGGCAACCGGGCATGCTAGAGCATGCGTTTGTCTATCCCGGCACTCGTCGGCAAGGCATTCTGCGAGAATTGGAAATCGAAGCCAGTGCCTACCTGCTTGAGCGAGGCTGCACATCCATTGGATTCGAACTTAAGCCCGACAACCACGCCGCCCGCGAAGCGGGAATGGCGTTAGGATACGCGCCGACAGAGGAATCGTGGGAGAGAGCGCTGTAG
>SPBW01000250.1 GCA_004525685.1 Candidatus Atribacteria bacterium | reverse complement strand
CCACGATCCCGGGGTTCGGCAAGACATCCATCGCTGAGCTGGCGGGAGAGATTGGTACGATGCAGCGATTTGGAGCCGAAACAAGCCTTGCCCTCTACGTCGGGATGTGTCCGTTGACACATCAATCTGGACAGATGTGCAGGGCGAGGATTCCACGACAGGTCAACAAGCGCTGCAAGGCGGCGATGATGACCGCCGTAGCCCATCACTACAAGTGCGTGCCGCAGTCACAAGCTTACTACGACCGAAAACGTGCACAGGGCAAGACCCACAACCAGGCAGTTCGTGCTCTTGGAAGACACATGGTTCGTGTGATCTGGGCCATGCTGCGGGATCAGCGTGACTACGAATTAAGGGAGGACGTCCACCCAATGCCTTGAAAATACAAGAGGGATGTTCAGATCTTCTTTGGGATCAGATCTTGCCTTTTGCTGTTTTGGTGGGGGATTCAGACGTCAAAACACAAAACCTGACCCCAAGGATGAAAACCAGTTGACCTCTCTCATCGGAATCGGTACTATTATACTGACTGCCGGTCAGCATAGAATAGGAGACAGAGCATTGCCACTGAAACTGTATGAGAAGAACACAATCCTAGACTCCTGTTTCCGATTGTTTGTGGAACGGGGGTATGCCGGAACAACGACGGCCATGCTCGCGGAGGCGGCGGGAATATCGAGAACGCTGATCTTTCATCACTTCGAGAGCAAGAAGAAGCTCTATTTGACGATCTTGGAACGGCAATTCGAGAAATCCGCTCCGGAATTGTCGGGGTTCTCACCGGAGGGCTTTGCCGACTACTTCGAGGCGAAAGATGCAAGAGGACTCAACAGCGTTGAGCAGCTGAAGAATGACCCTGACACGAGTAGGTTGATGTTCCAGGCTTTCTACGCGACGCCAAAGGGACTCAAAGCGGACATCGAAGACCTCAAGAAGCGCATGGCCCATAAGTTCGGAGAACGACACGCCAGGCAGGAACTGGAAATGCGGAAACTCTTTGGACGAGTCCCCTTGCGGGAAGGAGTGGACCCAGATCAGGCCTACGAACTGATCGGGCTCGTTTCGGAGCACTTCCGGAAGAAATGCCTCGAAGAGATGGCAGACGATGAAACGACGACTGACGACAACTACTGGGACGCCTACTTCGCGCGAACCAAGGCATTCACAGACATGATCCGATTCGGGATCGAGAGGAAAGGAAGCAAAACGACGTGAATACTTACATACGAACCTTCAGGGACGTTAGGGAAGCGGACATCGCAACTGTGGGAGGGAAGGCGGCAAACCTCATCGCACTCAAGGGGATCGAAGGAATCCGAGTGCCCGACGGATTCTGCGTTACAACCGACGCCTACGAACAGATGTTCAGCGACAACGATCGTCTATGTGCGCTAGTGAACGAGCTCGGAACGATTGAATCTCCGGATACTCGGAAGGTTGAGAGGATCTGCGACCAAATTCAAGGGGAGATTCGATCAGCACGGATACCGACGGAGATCGCTGCTGCCGTCAAGGACACCCTGTCTCAGTTCGATGAGGGTGTCCCATGGGCGGTGCGCTCGAGTGCCACGGCGGAGGACCTTCCGACTGCCTCGTTCGCCGGACAACACGATACCTACCTCAACGTCCTCGGTACTGACTCGGTCCTGGAGCATATCAGCAGGTGTTGGGCTTCGCTGTTCACTCCCCGGGCCGTGACCTACCGAATGAGGAACGGATTCGCGCACAGGCAGGTCCACCTCGCGGTAGTCGTTCAGCGCCTGGCAATCCCGGAGGTTGCCGGCATCATGTTCACCGCTGATCCCCTTACATCCGACAGGAAAGTTGTCTCAATCGATGCGGGATACGGGCTGGGAGAAGCTTTCGTTTCCGGTCGAGCCAAGGTGGATACCTACAGGGTCAAAGACGGGGTAGTTATTGGCAAGACCATCAGCACAAAGGAATCCGCTCTCCGTCCGTCGGCCGACGGCGGAACCCACGATCAGGAGATCGAAGCCGACTCGAGAAACGCCCAAGCGCTCACCGACGACCAGGTCTTGCGTCTCGCCCGGCTCGGGCGCAAGATCGAGGAGGTATTCGGACACCCTCAGGACATCGAATGGTGCCTCCAGGACAATGAGTTCTTTGTCGTGCAGAGTCGGCCGATTACGACCCTCTATCCATTGGCCCCAGGTAACGGCGAGGGGCCTCGCGTCTACATCTCCGGCGGCCACCTGCAAATGATGACGGATCCGATGAAGCCGCTGGGAATATTCTTCTTCGCGGCGGTTTCGGGAGAGGCCTGCTCGCACTCCGTCGGAGGCAGATTGTATCTGGACATCACCCATGACTTGGCATCACCAATAGGCCGGAAACTATGTCTGAGCGTCTTGAAGATGGTCGGCGACCGTCTGATGTACGATGGATTGCGCCAACTCGCCGAACGCAGGGGGTTCTTCAAGTCCTTGCCCCGAGGCAAGGACAAGGTTTTCGCTCTGAAGTTTGAAGGCGGTGCGATGGGGGTGCTGCGTCACGGCTTCAAGGCCTACCGGAAGAACGACCCGGAAACCGTGAAGGTCCTGATCAGACGCAATGAGGAAATGGTCGAGAAGCTTCGCGCTGAGATCGCAAGCCTCTCAGGGACCGAACTGCTCGATTTCATTGCGCAGGATCAGCGTCACCTGAGAGCGAACGTAGCCTTCGCCGAAGCCGCGGGGGCGCTAACCGCCGGATTGCTGACCGCCAAGCTCTTTGACAAGAAGACGGAGAAGTGGCTCGGGGAGAAAGGTGCTTCCGACACGATCATTCAGTCCGTTCCCAACAGCATCACCACCGATACCGGCTACGCTCTCCTCGATGTCGCTGACACCGTCCGGCAACACCCGGCGGTCATGGATTACCTTCAGACGGCCACCAACGAAACCTTTTTCGAAGGGCTCCAGACGGTCGATGGAGGAGACGTAGTCAGT
>SPBW01000162.1 GCA_004525685.1 Candidatus Atribacteria bacterium | reverse complement strand
GATTGGAGATAGGAAGGAGAGGTTGCCCAACCATGCGGGACGACGGGCAACGGTTCGCGCTGTCTGAGGCGGAAGGAACTAGAGCAGTTGGTCGAGAAGATCCTTCGTTTCTTCGTCCAACTGAGGCCGCGGCGACCAATTCACGTGAAGAACGTGCACGTCCTGATCCTGGAGTGCCTCTGCGAAGCCCTCCAATCCGAGATTGATAGCAATGGGGCCATCCTTCAAGAGATGACTAAGAGTCGACATCAATCCCCCTTTCAAGCAGCTTGAGATGCAGTGCCAAAGCGAATCGGCTTGCCTGAGCATTGCTCGGAAAAACGATGGCACCAGCATCGCGAAGAGTCTGTTCCTGAACGTCGAGTCCTTGCGGGTCCTGATCGGTTCCACAGACAGATGCCACAACTGCCAGTTGGCGACCTGACGTGGCAGCCAACTCCCTTGCCTCTTTGATGGCTTCTGCAAGATCGCCTGCTGGATCCGCAGATGCGTTGTAGCCAAGGACAACATCGAGCAGCAAAACAGCGACAGTCGGATCCTGCGCCTCTTCTACAATGCGCTTGCGCCGTTGAGTCGCATCAATCATCGGATGAGGCATGCCTACCGTGAATTCATCGGCACCCATGTCGATGAAGACGTTCCCTGCGCTCTCGCTGCCTAGCCGTGCCATGCCCGGCAGCGGGGCATTTGAGGCGACCATCACATCTGAGAGTTTCATCACTTGCTGAGCTTGATAGCAGAACGTGCCTCCTGCGAACAGGCCACGAATGAAGCATTGATCGGACGCAAAGAGAGACACCTGCTCTGCGATCAGCGCCTTCAATCCTTCGGGCGCTGCGCCTGGGATGGACGGCGCATCGCCCCCACAGAGCCTCAATGCGGCCTTCACCGCGTCATCGATTGTGGTATGCACTTGGAGATCAGTTGGCATTGCCTCCTCATCCATGCCCAGGAAACAAGCTGTCACTGGCTTCGTGCAACGATGAAGGCGTTCCAGAACCCGATCGAGCGTCTCCCTACCGGGAGGCTTGGATATCACAGCAATGACCGTCGTGTTCGGGTCCTTCTCAAGCGCAGAGATCGCCGACAGCGTCGAGAGGCCTCCAATGGCATCGGTGAGATCCCGCCCTCCTGTACCTAGGCCATGCGAAATTCCTGAACCTGCACGATGAACAAGCGACGTGAACTCTTGCAGCCCTGTTCCCGAAGATGCGACCACACCGACTGGACCTTGACGAACAACGTTGGCGAAGCCAATACCTGTGCCCGCGATCAGCGCTGTGCCGCAATCTGGCCCCATCACAATGAGATCTCGTTCGCGCGCTTCTTGCTTGAGTTTGAGTTCGTCTTCGACGCTCACGTGATCGCTGAACAGAAACACGTTCAGGCCTCTCTCAAGCGCGTCGCGCGCCTCCTGGGCTGCATACTCGCCAGGAACTGAGATGACGGCCAGATTGGACTCAGCTTGCTGTGTCATCGCATCCTCTAGCGAGAATGCAGTCTTGTTTCCAAGTCTTGATTCCGGTCGCTTCAGCCAATCGTCTACGTTGGAGAGGATGCCCTCAATTGCATTCTTCTCCCCTTCGATAGCGATGAGCAGGTCAGTTGGCGTCCCCTCAGCAAGAGCTGCAGGGTCGAAACCCATCTTCTCAAGGACCTTCTTGTTGGCGTCTGACCCCATCACTGCCGCTACGTTCTCGATTCCCGGCTGTTCGGAAATACGACGAGCGGCGGCCATCAAGAACACAGAGTCGAAGTATCGGTTCTCCACCATGCCCACGCTACGAGTGCCCATGTGCTGCCATCCTCCTGAAGGTCAAGCCAATTTGTAGCGCTCGCCAAACCGGGAGAGCGCCTTGACGAAGCACTCCATCGGCGGCCTCACAAGGCCAGCGCCGATGATCGGGTGGCCGGGTTCCTTGTGAGCCATTGCGGTGTCGATGATGGGGGGAATGCCCGTCTTGACGACCTTGCGAATGTCGATCCCGAGGGCTGTCCCTTCGAAGCCCAGTGCAGGAATCAGGTAGTCGGGGCTCTGACCTATCGTGATCAGACGCATTTGCCGGCTGTACGCAAGTGCCTCATCGGGCGTACCGCCAACGAAGCTCAGGATCCCTGCCGCTCCTCCCAGGACGAAGCCTCCCCATCCGACGGTCTCTGTGATCGCGGAGTCGCCGATGTCGCGCCCTTCATCTCCAAGTTTGTATCCTGGAAGGAACAGCCCCTTAACCTCTGGTGCCTGCGCCGTGAACCACTCTCCATCGAGTCCGCTCACTTGGATGCCAAACTCCGTGCCGTTTCTCGCCATGGCGGTTACGCCTGTGGAGAACTCGATGCCACGTGCAGGATCTGCGATCGCTTTACCCGCTGCCATGGAAAGACCGAGGAAAAGCAGCTCGTGCCCACCAAGCAGACCGAACGTGGCAGCGATCTGGCCCTGCGGAAGGCCGCTGGTCAGAAGCGGAATCGATAGGGCATTGGCAAACAGGCTGGATGCCGCTACTGGTCGATTATGCAGTTCATCTCCCATTTGTAGGGCCTTGGTGATGATCGGCTTAAGAGGCATTCCGCCCATCGATCGGATTGCCTTCTGCAAAGCAGGCGCCAACACGTCTCGCCACTTCTCAAGCGCTTCCAGCGCTTCGGGCGTGTATTCGCCGAACTGCTGTCTGCCCTCAACCTGTCGACAGAAGGCGCGATTTCCGAATGCCTTGTTTTCGACAACCCAGACCCACATGGACGGTGTAATCGTTCCCGCCATCGGGCCCACCGCCTGATGATGATGGTTCGGATCGAAACGAATCTCTCCACTCTCCAACAGCGTGATCGCCTGTTCCGGGCTCTCAGCCCAGCCCTCAAACAGCACCATTCCGATACAGGCCCCGCGCTGAGCACCGCTCATGGATTGCCATGTCACCGGAGGACCGGAGTGCAGAATCGTTCGATCAGGAAAATCTGGAATGACGTCGCCTGCCGGAGCCACATCAACCAATACGGGATCTCCCGCAATCATGCGCCGTAAGAATTCCTTGTTGGCTTCCTCGATTCTTGTCTTGATGTCACCAGACACGTAAAACCTCCTTCCGGCACACGGCGTGCCTGTTCGCTCCGTCGCTTGCCACAGCGTCACGCTTCAAGTGCGTGAGCGAAACAATGGCAGCATGGACTCCTGTCAACATGTCCCAGCCTGAGGAGTGACCGATTCCGGCGAGCCTGCGCGCCCGCGTCATAAGCTCGTCCAAACTGACTTCACTGAGCACAGCATGGACGAAGTCATGCAACGGCGCGGCTGCGACGCCCTCGGCGCAATCCAGGAGCAGCGTCGAGCTGATCGCGTTCGTACGGCAGGATTCGTTCTGTAGCCATGTGCGGATTCCTTCCCAGTCTGTGTTTGATCGATACCCGCTCACGATCTCACTTGCTCTGTGTGTGAAGAGGTAGGCCGCCAAGAAGTCGTCGCCTGACGGTGTCAATCCTGAGCCCAATCCGATCAGGCCACGGCATCCCTTCACGATATCCAGCAGATTGATGTCTTCGGCCGGCTGCTGACACGTTCGGATCGCCACACAAGCTGCGCGGAAGATCCCACGTTCGATTCCATCGCCGTCATCCGCGACATCAAGAAACGGCAAGACTCCGGCCATCCCGCCTTGGGGTCGAGACAACCGAGCCACCGCAGCGAGCACGGCTTCAACACGGTCAAGATCCAAGATCACACCTTGAGAGGTGAAGTCGCACCAATCCGGGAACCAACAGAATGCATACTGACAATCGACTCCCCACGAATCGTTGAAACCCAGCTCTCCGTGCCCGAGGTAACAGGCTGATCCAGCAGATGGCAGTGGAGAGGACATCTCCCTGACTACGATGGCACGAGAATGCAGTGCCGATTCCCGATCCGTAATCCATAGCAGCCTATTCGGCGCACGCTGTATGTAGATTGCGCCGCTCACGGATGCGAGGACACGCCACGCATGCCTCTCAAGAGCAAGTGCCTCTTGAGCCATCGCGCCGATTGTTGTCGCTTGTTGAGCTGCCTGTGTCATCTTGGGCTCCGAGTTGTCTCATGGCTCGACCGTGTCGAGTCGCCATCGTGGATAGCGGAGCACCGCTGCGTTCACCGCAGCGGCGCCCCAGCGATTTCGTTTTCTATTGCGGTGAACCGACCATCCCTTCGAGCAGGAAGTCCCAGTCGCCCATCAGGTCATTGCCCCAGAATTCGCCTGCGGGAATGCGGACAACGCCATCCTGATCCTTAATCGGTCCCATGAATGTGTTAATGAGCCCAGCTTTGTAGCCTTCGGCTACGGCAAGCACGAATTGCTGAACCCGTTCCGGGACTGCATCGCCAAACGGAGCGATCTCGAGCATTCCCTCGGCAAATCCTTGCCGATCCCAGCGATACCCTTGCCAGGTTCCATCGATCACGGCTTGTGCGTTCTCGGTGAAGTAGTCGCCCCACGAGAGAACGAGACCGGTGATCCATCCATTGGGGGCATAGGCCTGCGCACCCTTTGACATGAATCCAATCGTGTAGGCACCCGCCGCCTCCGCTGCCTGGATGACAGCGCTCGGCGAATCGAGGTGATAAGAGATGACATCGCACCCTTGGTCAAGTAGGGCTTGCACGGCCGCGACTTCTTTGGTTGGGTCATACCAAGCGAATGTCAGAAGCAGATGCGTTTCGACGTCAGGATTAACAGCGCGTGCTCCAAGATGGAATCCGTTGACGTTACCTGTCATATAACCCAGCGGCATGCCGGCGATGAATCCGATCTTGTCGGTTTCCGTCATCATGCCAGCTGCTACGCCCATCAGGAAGAACTCCAGCTGCGTCGTGGCGAAGAAGTTGATGAAATTGTGCGTGGACTCCCAGCCGCCTGGATGCATGAAGACGACGTCTGGATGGCGTTGCGACACAGCCAG
>SPBW01000077.1 GCA_004525685.1 Candidatus Atribacteria bacterium | reverse complement strand
TTCGACGAGGTCATCGTTCGTCTGGCAGTCAGTGAATCGATCGGTGCAACGCCGCCCGCCTTCATTCTTCAGGAAGCAGCGCAGGCCCTTCAGAAGACGGCAGATCTGCAACCTGGAGAGACAAGCTACTACACAAGCTTCGTCGACAGACTGGCATCCGCTCCATCGATCAGCGAATCGAATAAGCGTGCGCTGGAAACTGAGGTGGCCCATGTTATCCAGTCGTCTGTCCTTCCTGGCTATCAACGTCTGGCAACGTACGTCGCTGCACAAGCGGCGCGTGCTGACGACGCCATTGGTGTCTGGCGGCACGAGGCGGGTGCCGACTACTACGCGCACAGGCTCCGTAAATATACGACCACCGACCTGTCGGCAGAAGAGATTCATGCATTGGGTTTGGAGGAGGTGTCAAGAATCCGCTCTGAGATCCTCGACGTCACAGAAGATCTGGTCCTGGAAGCGCAAGACGGCCTGAAATCCCTGTTTGAAGAACTCACGCAGAGAACGGGAACGGTCACGGGCCAACAGAGCGTTGACGCGTGTCAGGAACTGATTGACGGGATTGCTGAACGCGTGCGCCCCGCGTTCCACAGTTGGCCGGACACAGACATTGTCGTCGTCGAAGGCGGAACGAGCGCCTTCTTCTCTCCTGGAGCGCTCGACGGATCACGGCCCGGCATGTTCTACGCCCCGGTTGCTCGAGAAGAGCCGCTATTCTCTCTCCCCACACTCACCTATCACGAAGCGATTCCGGGGCATGGCCTGCAGACGGCCTATGCCTACGCAGCAGACATCCCCATCTACCGCGCCGGACTGGGATTCACCGCCTATGCCGAAGGATGGGCGCTATACAGCGAACGTTTAGCCTGGGAAATGGGTGCCTATGCGAACAATGCCTATGGCAACCTCGGCCGCCTGCAAGCCGAGCTGTTCCGCGCCGCACGTCTGGTGGTAGACACGGGCATTCACGCCAAGCAATGGAGCTACGACCGAGCTGTCGCCTACCTACAAGACAATACAGGCCTGGATGAAGCCTTCGTGCGCCAGGAAGTCGAACGCTACATCGTTGATCCAGGACAGGCAACAGCCTATAAGATTGGAATGCTTGAGATGATGAGATTACGCGACCATGCTCAAGGTGTACTAGAAGACGCATTCGATCTTGCCGACTTTCACCAGGCAGTGCTGGAAGAAGGCGACGTTCCTCTACCCATTCTTGAGGAGCTTGTCGAAACCTACATCAGCAACATGCACTAGTTACGACGACATCAAAGGAGGAATCATGGATGCTGCCGTTGTCAGTTCTCAGATTCGTGCGGCTTTGCGAATGCTGTGCCGGGCGATAGACGACTGTCCCGATGATCTGTGGAATCGACCGTCCGATCACAATCCATTCTGGGTGCTCGCCTACCATACCCTCTACTTCGCGCATCTGTATCTGTCCCCATCTGAAGAGGCGTTCGATCCCTTTGATCGCCAGGTGGCTGGGTATTCAGGATACGGGAGGACTGACCTAGGCGACTGGGTTGAACTCACGCCAAAGGACGTATTCGGCAAGGTCGATGTGCTCGCCTACTGCGACCACATCGACGGCCGTGTGGCAGAGCTTGTCGCGTCAACACCTTTTGATGCGGAGTCCGGGTTTTCTTGGCTTAAGTTCTCCAAAGGCGAGGCACATCTGTACAACCTTCGGCATATTCAGCACCACGCTGGCCAACTCACCGAGCGTTTACGGCAAGAGGCCAAGATCGGCGGCAGATGGATCTTCGATGGCCGGTAGCCCGGTCGATCCCGCAGCAGGAGCAGCCTGATGGAGTTCACAACGATCATCAAGGTACGTGGCTTCCACGAGGATCGCTTTGGGCATGTCAACAACGCCCGCTATCTTGAGTTTCTTGAGGAAGGCCGATGGGACTATCTCGACGCGCGCGGCCCTCAAGGTGGCTTTCCTGCCCTTGGCGTATTTCCCGTTGTCGCGCATCTTGCCATTTCCTATCGCCGCCCGACGAGTGCCGGAGACACAGTGCACGTATCGACGCGTGTCGCTGAGGTTAGTAGCCGCAAGATCGTCATGCATCAGACCATTCATCAGGAAGAGGCCAAGAAACTGTGCTGCGAAGCCGATGTCACCCTTGTTCTCGTCGATGCGGCAACCGGTCGACCCGCCGTATTGAACGCCGACATCGTCAGCGCTTGGCCCGATCTCGCGCAAGCAGGAAGCGGACCTTCGGGCCACCCCCCGTCCACACTCTTGGAAGGAGAAGCTCATGGTCAATAGATATTCCATCTTGAACCACTGGCAGAAGGTGTTTTCGCCGCCATCGGGCGATGTGATAGCACCGCCTACAGCAATGCGGCCATTATCGACATGGGCGATCTCACCATCGTCGTCGATACGTTCATGATGCCAAAGCCCGGCGCTGCCCTTTGCCAGGCAGCCGAGGAACTCACAGGCCGCAAACCTAGACTCGTCGTTCTCACCCATTCTCACCAAGATCACTGGGGCGGGGCGCAGTCGTTCTCTAGCGCCATCCTCGCGGCATCAGCCAATGCGCGCGCAGTCATGCTGGAGGATGCCTCAGAGTATGAGGAATGGAAGGACGACACCTCTGAGCTCGAGGACGGAATTAAGAGCACAGAGGCCGCACTGGCGACTGAGCAGGATCCTGATCAGCGCACGTCGTTGGAAGAGCGTCTGGCGCGTGATCGAGGCATCCTGAGTGAGCTTCCTACCCTTACGTGCCGCATTCCCGAACTGACCCTGTCAAGCATGACGTTTCACGGAAGTCGACGCATCGCTGAGATCCGCGCACTCGAGATGGGGCACACAGATTCGGACGTAACGATTGAACTGCCCGATGATGGCATCGTGATCTGTGGAGACCTGGCGTTCTTCGACACACAGCCCTTCATGTGGGACGGCGCGCCCGAGCCATGGATGGCCTGGTTGCAACAAATGGAGGCATCGGCATACGAGACATTCATGCCGGGACACGGCCCCGTTGGCGGCAAGGCGCAATTGGCTCTACTGCGTCAGTACATCGAAACCCTATCCGGGCTTGTCTCGGATCAGGTTAAGCAGGGGAATCCCGTCGAACAAGCCTTAGAACTCAAGCTTCCTGAGCCCTTCTCAACCTGGCAAGCAACGGAGGCCAAGCGGTTTGAGATCAACGTGCGCGCGCTTCACAACCATTTCAGCGAGTAGTCGCGAAAATCGTACGAAGGAGAACCCATGCGCTTTCACCATATCGGCATTCCCACCACTGAGCCCAGAGAGGGCGAGACCTACAGTGCGGCGTCCAAGCTCTTCATCACGGACATCGACAGCCACCCCTATCGCGTGGAATGGCTTCGCTTTGAGGAAGGCAGCCCGATGCCAGAGCTGATTCAGACCGTCCCTCATGTAGCCTTTGCGGTTTCGGATCTTGAAGAAGCCATCGAAGGCAAGGTCGTCCTCATCCCGCCCAAGGTAACGGCGGCCGGACACACGATTGCCTTCATCGTAGAAGGTGGTGCGCCGATTGAATTTGTACAGGTAAGTGACTCAGAAGACTGCCGATAGAAAGGGTCAGGGCCCGAAGTGTCTTGTCTTCACTTCGAGCCCTGGTAAGAAGGTTGCTCTCGTATGGTTGTAGAATACACGCCCCGCGTGAACGAGACGTGAAGAGGATCTGGTTACGATGTGTTGGTATCGAGCCTCTACCGACGCAATCCCAATGTTTCAGATTGCCATCCCTTCTTGGGGATTGACCTTCTCGGCAATTCGTCCTATGATGGCTCTACCACCCAATGGGTGAGTCCAAAACAAAGGGGGTGATCGCATGCACATGACGAAGGTGCCGGCGGTGTCCCCAACAGGAACGGCAAGCTAGCAGCGGACACACTGTGTTCGTTAACGAGTGCGTAGCATTCGCGCTCGAATCAGTTGTCCGATTCTTGAGAGAGCGACATTCGCCGGCACCTCTTACGGAGAGACATGGTGGTGTGTGATCCGCAGGAGGATTTTGGATGGGCGTCGATTGAGAGACGTCAAGTTTGTTGTCCGTGGTATCTTCTTCCCAAGCCCGGCTCTGATCTGCCACGCCATGGTGAGACATCAGGGCGAACGGAGCAACGCAATGTGCCCTCTTCGTCGTTACAGAACCTTCAATCGTGGGATTCGGGTGTTCTAATCCCACTCTTCCGATCATTGCATCCTCAGCCGTTTCAGATCGACGCCGCCCTCTCCCTATCAGGTCCGTTGCGAGCTTGTCGTAGACGGTGATACGCAGCCGCAGGCGGCAGCACTGCGGATTGGCGTCGGCTGGTACATGGTCGGAACTCCGACCGACACGTTGATGAAAGTACTCCATGAATTGCTGCCGCAAGACTCCTATACCGTGTTCGCCTTTGGGCCATCCATCACGCAGCGCCAGCGCCGAATTCTCTTCGGAGACCTGTATTTCATCTGTGCCAAGAGCCGCTATGCGCAGCGATTGACCCCAGACCCGATCGTTTGCCCCTTGCCCGATGGATACCGCGTTCTGCCGATGGATCGCCACCTACTTGAGGGCGAGCTGGATGGTGTCGCCGACTTGAGAGAGAGCATTCTCGGCATGTGGCAGTCCCTAGCGGCCTTCGAGACGGATGGCTTCGGGTTCGCCGCCGTTCATGAATCACTGATCGTGAGTAGGTCGTACACCGATTGTGTCTGCAAAGATCGATGCGAGATCGTGATAGAGACGCACCCCAGCCATCGGCTGAAGGGTTTGGGCGCCCATGTGGCCTCAAGAACTGCCAATGAAGCGTTCGAGCGCGGATTGAATCGTGTCGGCTGGATGAGTTGGGCCAACAATGCGGGCTCGATCGCCGTATCCAAGAAAGCCGGATTCTCTGAAACCTGCGAGTACGACGTCTACATCACTCATTGGCCAGCTGAGAATCCCGAGGACATGACTGCAGATGAATTCCGTGCGTTCGCCTTGGACTACGAGAAACAGTTTTCTGTGCGCCCGCCATCAGGCAGCGGCTACCCGCATGTCGTGGCTGCCATGGCATGGGCACTTGCGAGCGAAGGCAAGGCGTGTCGAGAGCAACTGAATCGAGCCATCGATCGGGGTTGGCTCAAGACTCTCGACCAACTCCAGGAGTTGTTGCCGGAGTTGTTTCTTCGCGGCACAGTGCTCGAGAGCACTGAATGGATTGCCCTCTTCGCACGTCTAGAGCCTGCCGCAACAGGAAGCTAGCTGTCGGCGACCTCGAGCTCCTCAACCCGCCATCGTTCATTCACATACAGCCCGACAATCGGCGTGTTGGGATACTGGCTTCGCAGGAAACGAACGGCACCGCGCGTATCCATGTTCTGGTGCTCTCCGTCTCCGGGGTTGCCCGCACAGTCGTAATGCCCAACCACGGCAATACCAACGGTGTGGTGCTTGTTGACCGAGACATCGACACAACTCAAGATCGCTCGAACGGCCGCACCATCCATCTGGCGATGAAGAATCCCGTTGGGACCTGGTGCCGTGATCGTATCCACGTAGGGAACATCGAAACGATCCATCATGTAGTCGAGCACGGAACGTTGAACGCGCCCATCCATACAGTTCACGACTGTGCAGTACTTCATTTGAGACTCCTTCCTGCGTGTTCGCTCGCCTGATTCTATCGAGTCCTTGCCGGACTCCACCCTTGCACGCCTTCGCGGACTAGCTATACTTCAAACGTCTCGACGCCAGCCTTCAGTATTGCGAATCCAATCTCTGTTTCTATTTCCGCATTGGCAACTTGGTCTGACAAGAGGAAATTCATGAATCAACAGAAAGTACATACCAATGGCGTTGGCATTCAGATTGAAGATCACGACGGTTCAGGCGACGCGGTTCTCTTTCTCCACTTTGGCGGCTCAAACCTGAGAATGTGGGATCCTGTTCTGCCATTCTTCACAGCCAACTATCGCTGCATCGCCGTCGATTTGCGTGGTCACGGCAAGTCTGATGCGCCCGCAGCCGGCTACCACATTGATGACATGGCAGACGACCTCATCGGCGTCCTGGATGGTCTGGAGATCGATCAGGCTCACGTCATCGGCAGCTCTATCGGCGCAGAGGTGGGGCTTAGTCTAGCTGCCCGCTATCCCAATCGCGTCATGTCGTTCGTCGCCGACGGCGCGTTGTGCTCGGAGTACGGCTCCTATGGCACACGAACAGCTGACAGCTTGGCAGAGGATGAGGAAGTCAAACTCATGCTTGAGAAGCGCAAGGCTGCATCCGAGCCAGTCTATGACTCCCCGCAGACACTCCTTGAGAAATCGAGCACATTCTACAAAGACTGTGGCTTCTGGAATCCAGCAGTCAAAGCCATGCTTTCCTATGCCGTTGCGAAGAACGAGCAAGGGGACGTCATCAATGCCTGGCGCAAGCATGCCAGTGATGCCTACATGGATATCTATTTCGACTTGCGATTCGAGGAGTACTATGCACGCGTCAGATGCCCCGTCCTCATGCTTCCTGAGCAAGATGATATGGATGATGAAGCGATGCTTGGAATCATGACGCGGCTGTCCAAACTGACCTTGCAGTGCGAGATGGCTCAGGTGCCCGACCACATTCACCCATTTGGATGGATGCTAGCGCCGGGACCTGTGTCCGAGGCCGTGCTTGCGTTCTATGAACGCTTGGCGAAAGACTAATCAGCAAATGGCAGTTCGGTAGAGGCTTTGCGTCCCACTCGGACATTTCGCAACAGCGTCGGCACGCGCGACTCTTGCGGCGCGTTCTTGAAGGCCTGCACCCAGAATGAGCCATCGGCTCGCAACAAGCCATGCTCAAACACCGTCGGACGCCAAGAACGAGAGGTATAGATGAGTCGTGTGAAGCAGAACGTGTCCGGCCGATCACTGCAGTACTTCTTCATCGCACGATAGGTTCTGCTGTCAGCTGAGTGTTCGTTTTCCAGATCCCGATACTGGGGATAGAGGCTCACGTCGAACGTCCCGCCCAGAACGCATCCTGGCATGTAGGGACGCTGCGCGTTGTCCCCGAATCGCTCGGCGGCTGCTCCGAGAAGGTGATGCTTGGAGCCGTTCCCGGTTCGTCTCACGTCAGACGTCGATTGTCCATACGCAACGATGATGCGATCTTCAACAAGGCGTTCTCCGGGGACGACACCGCGCGAGTGAAGCTCTGACGCGCGATCAAAGAAGAAATCAAATCCATAGTGCGTGAAGTGGTGAATGCTCGTGGGCGATTGCGTCATCTTGCGATACGCCTTCTGCCAGAGTGGGGGCAATTCCCCGTACAAGTAGCGGACCACCTCGTCGTAGATAAACGAAGGCCGAGAGGCCAGCAGCGCCTCATAGTCGACAGTCGTCCCCCTCATGCGCATGGTGGGTCCCCTCTTTGTGCTGCTGAATAAAGTATCGACAGACAGTGTTGTCGCGCAAGTCTGACAAGACGCGTCGCCTGATCGAACTCTTTCACACCAAGCATATGCCTGCGCGTAAGGGAGTCAAGCACCCCTAGTCGACATAGAGCGACATGTCTTGGAAGTCGAAGGTCACAGAACCTTCTCTAAAGAATTGATGTGAGATGATTCCTGTCAACGCCACGCCATACGCTTCTTCAGGGAATCCTTCGCTGTAAATGCCTTGGATCAGCCCGCGGTCTACGGAGCCAAGCGAGAGCCGTTCGATGTCAAAGGGAATCGCTCGCACAGGGCCTCCGCCCCCCATTCCCTCGAAAGCTTTGGTTTCATCCAACTCAATCCCCGCACGCTCTATCGTTGATTGAGGACACATGAAACCACCCCCAGCAAGCCCCGTGTCGATGTGGAACAACCCTGTTCCGACCCCATTCACACTCCCCTTGGCAAGGACGAAGTGCCTTCCCGCCAACCAGAACGGGATGTTTGCCTTGTCAGAAGGAGGCGGCGCGTCGAGAGGCTCAAGGACAAGTTGTTGGCCCGCATAGTCGATTGTTGGCATGAAGTGATAGAGAAACACGGTTCCAAGGACGCCATCCAAGGCACGGCCAAAGACGTGTTGTGTCACGGCATCCATTGGCTTGACGTGGACAGGCACGTTCGCAACATGCATGTCTCCAAGGCCTACGGAATCGGCAATTCCAACCTCAATATCGGCCTTGCGCCCGCCGGCAAAACTCCCTTGCACCGCGCCGAAAGAGGGGATCCCCACTCGCGCAGCGAATTTCGAGTCCAAGAGGAGTTCCCACCCGCCGGTATCTAGGAAGAAGAGCGCGGGTTCCCCATTGACAGTCGCTTCAATGACTGGCAGAGGATCAATCTGAGTAAATGGCACACGAACAGAGGAAGAGCCTCTAATCTCATTTGCTGGGCAGTTGGCAAGTGCTTGCGCGCGGTCTGCACGCGCACACTGCCCCAAAGCTCTCTCAAGAGGAGCCGCTTGTGCGAACATGTCCCGGCGAGAGTAACTCTCTGCAAGGAGTGTGTTTCGAGTCTTTGTTGCCTCACCATCGGTTCCCGCAGCCTTGAGCCATCGGTTAACGCCAGAGTGATCATTTCGCAACAGCGCCAGCTCGGCAAGCTTGAGACCCGCGGCTTGTGTAGCCTGCCCAGAGTCCACATCGTGCAAGAACCGCTCTTCTGCCTTCTCGAATTCTCCCTGCCTGAACAAGTCATGCCCTGATGTCACGCTGAATCCTCCTTGTGAGGTAGATCTCCGCTGGCAGGATGCGCTTTCCGCTTCAGATCAGATTTCAGTGCGACCATCTTCTTGGTCGCTTCTTCAACAGAGGCGAAGAAGGATGCATTTGCTTGGATGCCCTCTTGAAGGATGAAGGCGGCGGCACTGGAGCGGCTTGTGCAAATGCTGCTCTCAACAAGCATGTCCAACTTCTCAAGCATCTCCGTATTGACGCGAACCATGACGACGTGCTCTCGATTGGATAAGGCGCTTGTCAACGCGCCCTCGAGGGCCTCACCCGCTGCGGCTAGCACGTCATCACCCAAGCCGTGAGCTTCGCCATCTGATCGCAGAATGACGATCTTCTCCTTCTTCTTGCCGCCCGTCTCGTTCGCGTCAGATTCCATGATTCGCCTCCAAGAGAAGCATCGTATCCCAATTACATCGTTACATCAATACATCGCCAATCAGACATCCTCTCAATTCCTTCGGTTGACAGCTTGCATCGCGGTGGCTGGTGTGCATTCAGTCACAGCGCACGCTCTCAGAAGCTGTACGGCCAAGATCAAGTGCAAGTCGACGCACTCTCAAGATACTGGGCAGGCAATGAGATCCGCCTGGATCGAGATACTCAGATGCTTTTTCGACAATGAAGGCACATTGATTGGGTCTGCTGGCGTCAACGATCCGCGATCCCTACGTGGAGATGACGCACAAGGTCACCGCACATCCTGATGCCGAGGGCGAGAGGACAACCATGTCGGTTCTCTGTGGCTGGGCAATCCACGCCGGGTGTAAGGGAATCTCAATCTCCATGCGAAGAAGATCGCGAACGAGTCGGTCAAACTCTTTTCGATCCGGCACGAGTACAACCTTGACCTTGGGAAAGACGTTGCGAACGTGGAAGTAGCTGCAGAGTGTGGAGAGCTTCGCATCGAGAACTGCGCAGGCCAGTTTGGCGAAACCACGTTCGTCGCTCACATGTCAGACCTCAACCTTGGCTTCGCCTAGCTTGAGGTAGTCATCCAGCATGAAGCTCCTTTCAGAAAACGAAGACCGGGTCTTGGATCGCAAGCCCCACCCCCATGATCTCACTGCGAAACGAGCGGCTTGCAGATACTCGCTCGGTCTGCACCAGCTACTTGAAATCCTTGCGCATGGGCTGCTGCTTGAAGTCAGTCCCGTCAAACGTGGGGCAGGGCCGAATGCCCGTTGTTTTCTTGTAGCCCATGGCCTGGTAGAACGAAACAGCAAACA
>SPBW01000141.1 GCA_004525685.1 Candidatus Atribacteria bacterium | reverse complement strand
TCTATCTGTTCGTCCCCGCCATTCGCAATCTTGAGGATCTACTTCCAGATCATGATGAGTTGGAAAAAGTGGAGTAGAGCGCTCTTGGCCGGAGGTAGGCGCCGCGCCCCATCTCGTCAGACTGAAGGAGGGAACAAGGTGGAGCAGCACCAGGAGTACGTGATCCAAACCGATGTCGCATTCGGCGGACTGGATGTATTCGACATCCACAAGTTGGTCGAGGCGTGCCCGCATCCGTGGTTCAACCAGACGCTGTGCCAGGTGAACGATGCCGTCGTTCGCCTCGGCATCTTCGAAGGGACGTTCCACTTCCATAAGCACGATCTTGAGGACGAGCTGTTCTACGTCGTTGCGGGGCACCTGCGAATCGACCTTGAGGATCGAACCGTCGATCTACTGCCCGGCCAGGGGATGCTTGTTCCGCACGGAGTCGTTCATCGCCCCAGCGCCGAGAGCCGAACCGTCGTTCTGATGGTTGAAGCAGCCACTGTGACGGCGGTAGGAGATGAAGAGCACTAGCCGTCGAGCTTCCTGAGCGTATGTCTCGCCGTAGCGCCTCACGGCGTAGACTAAGAGCCGCGTGCTTCGGGACTGTCCAGTGAGACGTTGCTTCATACACGGCAGATCCAGAACTGCGTTGGGATGACAGTAGTCGAATACGCTCTCCTGATGCTTGATCAGAACCTCGAAAGGTTGTAATGTATAATGTTCGAGGCAGCCACATCATCACAGTACCTCGCCATCGATCTGCTATGTGATGTCGTATGATTATCACACTAACCTCAATCCTTCCATGTCCCTCGCTATCCTCGAACGAAAGGAGAGTAAGATGGAATACTGTCGGGTTGATATGCGAAGCTGCTCACGCCGTGCCAGTCTGTTTCTATTCTCATGTCTGTTGATCTTCATACTGGGTTTTCCGACGCAAGGCGAGGACTATTCAAGCGAGCACTGGAGCTTCGGTAGCGTGGCGATCAACTGGCCGGAGCCCGCGGAACAGCCAAATGCCTCTCTCTATGTGGAAGGCGATGTCTGGTTCAGCTGCCCAACCTATTTCGTTGCCGGAAAGGCGTGTGAGCTGGAGGGGAACTGCAGTTTCGCTGTAATCGGCGGCGGGCTTGCGAACACTATCAGTGAGAGCCGGTATGCCTCGATCGGAGGCGGGACGGGGAATGTCGTTAGTGGATGGGGCGCAACTATCGCTGGCGGTGTAGCGAACACAGCCAATGGCTCAAGCGCGACAATCGGAGGAGGGAAACAGCACACGGCAATTGGCTGGGCGACAACAGTCGCCGGAGGAGCTAGAAACCAGGCGGGAGGCTCGGCAGCTACGGTCGGAGGAGGGAGGGAGAACAAGGCGGTGGGCCTCAGTGTGACCGTGTCCGGAGGTAGAGGGAACACGGCCTCCGGCAGCTACTCGGTAATTGGCGGAGGATCGGGGAATGCCGCTTCTGGAGCTCTCTCCTCAGTCGGCGGTGGGACGAACAACATCGCTAGCGGCACCTCAGCAACGATTCCTGGAGGAACAGGCAACGTAGCATCGGGATCAAACAGCTTCGCTCTCGGACGTGAAGCTAGAGCTGTCAATAGTGGAACGTTCGTTTGGCACGATAGTTCGGACACGCAGTTTGAATCCACCGCCAATAACCAGTTCCTGATCTACGCAGAAGGCTTTGTCGGGGTCAATACTGACACTCCAAGCTCAACCGTGACAGTCGCTGGGCCCATTGAATCCCTTAGTGGAGGATTCGTGTTCCCAGACGGCACGACGCAGACGACGGCAGCCCTCAACACGGCAAGTGACGGATCGCTCTGGTCTCTAGGGGGGAATGCAGGGACCACACCCACCTCCGATTTCCTCGGTACGACGGATGCCGTGGCACTTGAACTGCATGTCAACGGGCAGCGAGCGTTCCTGCTGGAACCCACGCTTGTCAGTCCGAATGTTGTGGGAGGATTCATTGAGAACAGCGTTCAGGCGGGCGTCGTCGGCGCGACGGTCAGTGGGGGAGGAAACTCGAACCATGGAAACACCGTGCTGAGTAGTTACGGAACGGTGGGAGGAGGATCAGGAAACCGCGCAGGGGCCACGTTGTCCGATTCCGGGATCAATGCGACCGTCAGCGGGGGGTTGAACAACATCGCCTCGGGTTCCTATGCCACAGTTGGGGGTGGGCTGACCCATCTTGCTTCTGGCACCCAAGCCACTGTGGCAGGAGGGCATTTCAATCAGGCCACTGGAAGCATGTCCACTGTCGCAGGGGGCAGCTCCAATCTGGCTACAGGAGAGGGCTCGATCGTTGCCGGCGGAATCAACAACATCGCTTCGGGCAGATACTCATTCGCGGCTGGTTCAAGAGCAAGAGCGGGAAGTGACGGTGTAGATGACGGGCTGTTCGACGGGGTCTTTGTTTGGTCTGACTACTCGACGGATGAGGTCCCATCCGGTGGCCTGACCCCGATCCCCTTCCCCTCCAATGGCGATGCCGGACTCTACGATTTTCTTGCCCCGAACCAGTTCCTAGTTCGGGCAACAGGCGGGACTCTGTTTGCTTCTGCCATCGACAGCCAGGGAACCGTAACAGCAGGCGTAGTCTTGAACTCCGGAGCCACTGCCTGGAGCAATCTCTGTGACCGCAGTATCAAGGAAAACTTCACAGGTGTGGACGGCCGGGATGTACTTGAGAAGCTCAAGTCCGTGCCAATCGAGGAGTGGAACTTGATAGCACAGGGGCCCTCTATTCAACATGTGGGACCGACAGCTCAGGATTTCTACGAGGCATTTGGATTGGGATCGAGTGATCGCTACATCAACAGCGCGGACATCGATGGAGTCGCTCTCGTGTCAATACAGACGCTCTACAAGTTCTACGAAGAGGCGAACGCTCGGATCGTCGAGCTGGAAGCGGCAACTGCGTCTCAGGCGATTAAGATCGACGACCTTTGTGCGCGACTCAATCAGTTGGAACGCCCTGTACTGGAAGGCTCCAAGGAGGGCGAGTAAGCCGAATCCCTCACACAGAGCAACTCACGACTTTGTGGTCTGCCATGATAGGGGTCCGCTGGGCATGTCACTCGACGCGAGGAAGAAGAGCCGCTCCCAAGAGCCGATACTTAAGTCCTGCTGCCAGCAGTGGATTGCCTGAGGGGAGGGCGTCGTGCCGAATAGTCTCATGGCTGCCCAGGTGACGATCAACCTCTCGGATCCCAAGATGATGGCGATTGTGAACATCGGGCTCGACTATGGCGTGGATCGTGCCCGAGCCATCTTCACCGACATTGCCTCGGCGTATCCGCTGGTTCGCGAGGTCGTGGGGTGCCCTATTGCACTCGGTAGCAGTGGCGTCGTCCTTAGCTTGCGTGCCTGGTGTAACAGGATTGGGGATGCAGGGAAGGTTCGGGCCGACTTGTACGAACAGGCCAAGAACCGATTCGACAAGGAATCGATCGGCATCGCCAGTGCTGCGACGAACCTACTCGTTACCCTGCAGAACTCCGCCTGACCTCGATCATCCACGGCTGACAGGCGCAGCTTCGTTGGGGCTTCTCGTCCGGCATCAATGCGGCGGTATTTGGGTTCATGATCCGCATAGCAGGTGTCAGGGGACCCAACTCGTACCCGCGTGTTTCGAGTTGGTTCGACACATCCCACCCAAAAGGAAGGATGACGCGACGTCTGAGGCACTCCCCGGTGTTCGGAGTTCAAGACAAACAGGGTTCTAGCTGGACGAAATCGCTGCTAGGAGCACGTCTCCCGAGGGAGAGCGGATCCATACATCGAATCGGGTCGTCGGCAGATCCTCGTGGGCCATCCGCAGTTCAATCCGCCCGTCTTGCGTGTGTCCGACGGAAAAAGGAACGGGGAGAGGAGATGGCAACACGTCGGCTTGCGTGACGATGACCAGCCACATTGAGGGATCAACAGACCAACCCTCGGAGTCTGGAAGCGAGATCACCACGTCAGTGTTCGGGCTCCGTTGGATGAGAACAGCACCTGCACGGTCAGTGAGTGTCTCAAGGCGCGGGGAGTTCGGATAGCGTGGTGTGCCGAATATCGGATTGCCCGAAGCGTCGATTCCGAAGCGAATGGCTCCTAGGTTGGTGTGCCAGTTCTCTGGCGCATCCTCTCCATACACGGGCGTGCGTTCCATGCTTGCTCGGGTCGTCAGTGAGCCAGCAACCCAGCCCGAGAGACCTGCGGGCAACACGTTGGCCGTGTCCACCACGCTTCCCCACGGATCCAGGAGTTGTACGATGTCTCCCTCATCGTGAAGCGTGATCTTCCGGAGAACCGCATCGTCCACAACGAGATCGGCGCCGACGTTCGCGACGGTCTCGTCCGTTTCCCATTCGATCAGATACAGATCGGCAGTGGAGTCGGCCTGCCAGTCGAGCACTTGAAGGGTCTCAGTTCCGTCGAATGGAAGCCATTGAGGTTGAGGATCCGTCTGTATTTCGGCCATAAGTCCGGTCAATGGCAGTGTCTGCCACACACGATCCAGGCTATTCTTCGGCATCTTGAGTCGCCAACGCAAGATCCAGTCATCCAACGTGATCCCAGAGGGACTCAGATTTCGCAGTTCGATCCATTTGAGTTCAGGTCCGGCGCTGCCACCGGCCCAGGCGACTTCGCTGATCACGACGCGTAGATCGTCAAGCTGCCCACCTCCGCCTGCGAAGCGGAAGAGGAAGATTTGTAGTGTGCCTTGTGCGCAAGCGCCGCTTGGATCGCACACCTCAAACACAAGGGTTACTGGTCCTGTGTACTCGGAATCCGAGACATAGGTGATCTGTCCCTCCGGGGAGAGGTTCTCGACGAACCCATACAATGGTTCGGCAAACAGGAGATAGGTCAGCAGATCGCCGTCGGAATCGGTTCCGTGCAGCTTTCCACTCAGCACCTCGCCGGAGATTCCAGTGAGGACGAGTGACGTTGCCGTCGGCGGATCGTTGACCGGGAGCACAGTGAGCGTAATCGTGCCCTGGGCACAGGCGCCGGATGGATCGCAGACTTCGTAGCTGAACGCGTCCGGGCCGTTGTAGTTGGGGTTCGGGGTGTAGGTCAGCTGGCCGGTTGTGGTGTCGAACCCGCTGATCGTGCCGTGGGCGGGCGGCGTCACCACCCGATACGTCAGGATGTCCCCGTCAGGATCCGTCCCCAGCAAGCTGAGTGCTACCGATGTGTCCTCGGATACGTCGAGCGCGATGCTTGAAGTGGATGGCGGATCGTTGACTGGGAGCACAGTGAGCGTGAACGTGCCCTGGGTACACGCGCCGGAGGAATCACAAACTTCGTGCGTGAACGCATCGGGGCCGTTGTAGTTGAGGTTCGGGGTGTAGGTCAGCTGGCCCGTCGCTGTGTCGAACGCACTGATCATCCCGTGCGTCGGTGAAGCAACAATCTGGAACGTCAATGCGTCGCCGTCTGGATCTGTCGCCACGGCGTTCAGCGTGATTGGAGTATCCTCGATCACAGAACGCACATCGTTGATGGCGGTCGGCGAATCGTTCACTGGGAACACGACGAGCTCGATCGTCGTGCTTGCACTGCCTCCGTTCCCGTCGGTGCAACTC
>SPBW01000247.1 GCA_004525685.1 Candidatus Atribacteria bacterium | reverse complement strand
GCTGTCATGGTGAATGATGGACCTGCACCAAACTCAGGCGACGGAGTCTCGGATGGCAGCGGGCTTGACTCACAAGTCGGACCCATGGGCGATGGTGAGTCATCGGGCCCTGCCCCGAACTCAGGAGATGGCATTCCCGATGGCAGCGGCATGTAGCCCGCGATCTAGCTACTGGAGTTCAATCAGAAGCTAGACGCTAACACGCCGCAATGCGCGAAGATTTGCTGCTAGGAACCTTCGTGCCTCGTGGTGTTTCTCATGATGTTTGTTGCGCGATGACTGCGTAGCCCGCGACCATTCACGAACTCCGTCGCGCTAGGGCAAGACGTACGAAGGATTCTGTTTAGGTTCACTCTCCAAGGAATCTATATCGAGCCCCACCGCTTGACTTGGCGTCACGCCGAACCAGAACGTTGCTCCATTGCTGAAGGGCTCGATCATCTCGAAATTCTCGAAGGCGATGCCGCCAGGAATAGGTGCCTGACTTGCCCAGTACTCGGCACGACCGTTGACACACGCTCTGAGTAGTGCGTGCGGATCCTCGGACCGCCACGATTGCGTAGCCAGATCTCCGGAGTATTTCCAGCCGATGAAGGTTCTCGGCGCGTAGTCAGCTGCTTGAGGATCGCTCTCATTGGGAGTTGCTGAAACCACGGCGGCACCTGTCGGTGTTCTCGCCAATTCATCCAACGAATAACAGGCATGCGGGGTGAAGCCCGATCCGCTGAAGGCTGGCCACAACTCGGCTGCATGGACCACCCGATCGCCAAGATACAAATCCCTGAGCCGAGCGTAGTTCCCCATCGTCGCTGTTACAATGCAGGCTCCTAGGGGTTTGGAGTTGTCCGTCATGAACGTGGATATTCCCACTTCATAGGGACAATCGGCACGAAAAGTGAGACATAGCGCCACTTCGGCGCCGCTGCGGTAGGATTCCACGAAGATAGTAACGGTGAGGGTTTCGACGTCACCGTCATAACCGATGACGCCGCGGGCCGGCACCGTCGGATCACGAGGTTCAGTGTCGGCCAGTGCATCTGCACTCCAGAAGCGAAGACCGTCGACTCCGTCGAGCAGGCTCACTTCCAATTCGGAGAAACTGCGCGCCATCGTGCCCTCAACCACTGGCTCAATGGCGATGTAGTTGATCATTCGATCATCAGCATGCCCCAAGTACGGTGCATAAACGCGTAGAAGACCGCGAGGTCCGGGCATCGGCCACAATCCGACACGAAGCCCGTCTACATGTCCCCACACAGGCTGCGCAGGAGTTTGCTGCGACGGCTGAACCCACAGAGCACCCATCTCAGGCGGAGTCCATGAGTCGGCCTGCCCCCTGACAACGCATCCGGCGAGAATCACGCAAAACCAGATAAGCACAATCTCCCGCCATCCGGCATTCATCCCGTGTCTCCTTCTTGTTCTTGATGGTCGATCACTCTGAGCATAGCTCAGGAGACTGCGTGAAGGCCATAGGCATAACACAGGCATGCTGGAACCCAACAGCGAAGACGAAGTGGCATAGAATGGGGCATGTCTGATCGATCGAGCGTCCCCGAACGAATCTGCCTGAAGTGTGGGACCCACATCCGTGATGAACGCAGCACCGTCTGTCCGCAATGCCATAGCCAGGGGCTGCGTGCCGCAACGTTTGCGAACTCAGACCAACAGCTGACACTAGACGCGCATCGCCTGATCGAAGAGCGAAGGCAAGCGGGGCTTGAGGGGTTGGTTGGTGGACTTGAGTTCATCGTGATCAACACTGAGCCCGAGAACCAGCGAGCAGCTGTTGATGAGTTGCTCGCGCGCACGGCGCTCGGTGTAACCGATGCATTCGAAGACGCCGATGCGCGAACCGTCGTGCTGCAACATCCGGGATCGGCGGATCTGCTGATTACATCCCGGAAGTCAGCGTCTCCATTTGCTGGGCTCGCCGAGCATCCTCGGTCCAAACATCTCCCATCAACGCGTTTGGAGACATTTGCGTTTACCTGCGCCGATGTTGCCGAATACACGCGAATCCAGCGGCTCCGAGGTGTTTCGTTCCTGTCGCAGCAGCCACTGCAGGGCCAGGGATCTCGTTTCATTCAGACTCGCCCGTCCGTATACACCGGGCTCTCCATCGGTTTGTTCGAGAAGACCTCTGCGACGACATCGCATCGGCATCCTTCTTCCATCGACCTAGACTGGGACTTCGAGAAGCCCGCCTTGGCTTTTCTGCAATCCATTGGTCGGCTTGACCACGCGGCCACGCGCGTGCGTGCCGAGGAACGCGATGCGGCAATTCTGGAGTTCATTGCGTTGACCAACTACAGCTTCGACTTCGCCATCTATGTGAAGTCGCTCAACTCAATCACCAATGTGGCCAGGCTGACAGCAAGCGACTTCGCCATGGTGTTCACGTCTGGAATCGCTCCATTCTCTGGTCTCGATACGTCAGCCCCAACAGAACGGTTCACTAACAACTACGGGCCGCGCACGCATCACTTGGCCTGGGACACCGAGGACATAGACGCCGTTTATGCCGGATTGATGGATGATGGTCAGGGTTTTCTACTCGATCTGGTTGGGTCTCCAGATGAGGGTCTGAAGCAGACGTTCACGACCATGTCCCCGCACACATTGCTGGTGAATGAGTACATCCACCGCTTCGGAGTGTTTGCCGGGTTCTTCACCAAGAGCAACGTCACACTGCTGACCGCAGCAACGGGAACCCAATGAACTTCAAGGCAAATGGGTCCCTTCCCGAGTTCGGCTTTGCCAAACTCTGGGGCAGTATCGATCCAGACAGCAGCACTGAAGAGTGCTAGGGAGGATGAATGAAGCCTACAGGAGCGCCAGGTCTGGTTCGCAGGGTGATCGGGATCGTGTGCCTTGTTTGCTTGCTCTCGACCGCCCTATCCGCACGAACGATCTACGTCGCCACCACAGGCAGCGACGCTGCCGGAGGCTCCGAGGCATCCCCACTGCG
>SPBW01000261.1 GCA_004525685.1 Candidatus Atribacteria bacterium | reverse complement strand
GGATCGATGTCAATGGCCAGGCCTACCATCCCGACGACTGCAAGAATCACCAGTACACTCAGCCCCACCGTCTGAAGATGTCGTGCTGAGGCCCAGAGTCTCCGTTCCATGTCATGCCTCCTTGGGTTGTTGTTCAAGTAGAGTGGAGGAAGAAGACGCGATCCGGAAACGAGTGCCAGCAGGATCGCCCCATCACTTGGAATCGCCACGCCTCCTCCTTGTCTGCTGGTAGCCCGGCGTCCGCGAACTCCTGGTAGTTCGAAGGCGAATCGTTGCGATTCGCTGGGCCTGAGGTGATTCAGGGGCCCGTGGCTTTGCGACCCATCCTCGCGGGTGGTGTGCCTTTGTCAGCCCATCTTGGTGTCTGTCTCGATTTCAACCGTGTGTTGTCACCAAAAGGGTACGTCACATCACAGGTATAGATGACACTAACGTCTATTCTTAAGGTTCTTATACGTATTGTCGTGTTCAGCCCATGGGGTTTAGATTACGGAATGTGAATGATTGGTAATGATTGCGGGTACTTGAAATCACTATGTCTGCGTGACTTGTCCGGCCTTCGTCTCTGTTCGTGTCTGGGGCAGGTGTCCCGCAGACTCGTTTGTTCCTATCTCGCGCCATCGCAACAATCCTGAGTGTTCCTTCTTGAACTGGGTTTCAGCTTCGTCGAGAGCACAAGTCATATCGGACGGCCCCCCTCTGGGCAAAAACCTAGCCTTTCATGGCGTAGCGTCCATCGGATAAGCTGGTATCCATCGAGGTGCTCATGGCTGAGAACAAACGACACTCAATTGACGTCCTCATTGGGAACGTGATCATCGGGGGGAGAAACCCGATTCGCGTTCAGTCGATGACAGACACGATCACATCTGATGTCGAGGCAACAGTGCGCCAGATCGTGGCGCTCCATCGCGAAGGCAGCGAGATGGTGCGGTTGTCTGTTCTTGATGCTTCCGATGCTGTAGCCGTTCCACAGATTCGAGATCGGTTGATTACCGAAGGGTGCTGTGTCCCTCTCGTCGGCGACTTCCACTTCAACGCGCACACGCTGTTGGAGAAGCATCCTGCCTGTGTCAGGGCGCTGGACAAGGTTCGCATTAATCCTGGGAATGTCGGATTCGGGGATTCACACGACACCAACTTTGCCCGCATCATCGAGATTGTAGGATCCCATGACAAGGCCATCCGCATCGGCGCCAACTGGGGTTCACTCGACGACAACGTCCGCAGCCGGTTGCTCGCTGAACATCCAGATTGGCCGATGGAGAGCATTCTTGAGCAGGCCATGATTCGCTCGACGCTTGAATCGGCTGCGTTTGCCATCAAGATGGGATTCCCTGCGAATAGGCTGGTGCTTTCTGCTAAGGTGAGCCACGTGCCTGCCCTTCTATCCATCTATCGAGAACTCGCCAAGCAAACGGATTTCGCGCTGCATTTAGGTTTGACTGAGGCAGGAACGGGCGAACCCGCTGTCATCGCTTCGACAGCCGCCATGAGCGTGCTGCTGCAAGAGGGAATCGGAGATACGCTACGTGTGTCCCTTACTCCTGCTCTAGAAGCTGATGGCGAGGATCCTCGGTTACAAGAGGTTCGCGTCTGCCAGCAGATTCTCCAATCCAACGGACTCCGTAATTTCGTTCCTACGGTTCGCAGCTGTCCGGGATGTGGTCGAACGAATCGGGACATTCATCGCCCTATGGTTCATCTCGTCCATACGTTCGTGGCGCGACAGGCACGCGAGTGGCGCACGCGCTTCCCTGGCTCTGAGAGCCTTGTCATCGCTGTGATGGGGTGTGTTGTCAATGGCCTGCGTGAAGCCAAGCAGGCAGATATTGGCATCAGTCTCCCCGGACGAGGAAGCCATGAAGATGTTCCCATGCTGTTCTCCGATGGAGAGTCCCGAGGGGGCTTGAACGGAGAGGATTCTGGCCAATGCTTCCTCAAGGCCATTGAGGACTACATCGAATCTAGATTCTCCTAGGCTCGGCTTCTGAACGGATCCTCTGCAGGCGCGGCCTTGATCATTTCACGGCTTGAACCAAATCCCTTCTCTATCGTATAGTTACAGCCATTACAGGTAGCTTGCGGGCAGAGGAGAATCTGGGAGCTCATGAATCAAGACGTTTCTTCCAACCAGCGCAAGACGATCGATCTCGAACGGGCGCGGTACCAGTCTCTATTCGAAGGCGTTCCCATTGGCCTGTATATCACGACACCTGAAGGTCACATCCTTGATGCCAATCCCGCGCTGGTCGAATTGTTCGGGTATCCCAACAAGGGCGCGCTACAGGGAGTGACGGCCTCTGAGTTGTACTTGCGCCCCAGCGAAAGGATGTATCAGTGTTCCCTCTTTGAGAATGCCCTATCGTCACATGACAACGAAACACAGATGAAGCGATTGGATGGTCAACTGATTTGGGTTCGCGACACATGTCACGTCATTCGAGATGGCTCTGGCCAGATCCTCTGCTTTGAGGGCTGTCTACAGGACATTACGGAACAGAAAGAGTCAGAACTGAAACTCAATCACATGGCGCGTCACGATCCTCTGACTGGCGTGTTCAATCGCTATGCACTCGCCGAGGTGCTGGAACAAGAGGCCTCGCGTGCGCTTCGCTACCGACGCCCCATCGGCGTGCTGATGATTGACGTCAATCGTTTCAAAGAGGTCAACGATCGGTTTGGGCATGCCACAGGCGACAAGGTTCTTCAGCACGTTGCTGGCGTATTGACGTCAACTGTGAGAGACACGGACTATGTTGTTCGCTATGGGGGTGACGAATTCCTCATCTTGCTACTTGAAGCCAACGGCGAAACAGAACTCGTCCGTGATCGC
>SPBW01000221.1 GCA_004525685.1 Candidatus Atribacteria bacterium | reverse complement strand
GCCAATCATCTCGACAGCGTGGAAGGATTGGATGATCAGATCGGCACCTTCTCCAACAGGCGGTTCTCCATCAACAATGGGTTCCTCTCCAATCACCGTGACCAGAATCTCAGCGAAGTTGTTGGCTTCGTTATGCTCGCCAACGCTGTTCTCTGAATCCACGATGATCTGGATGACGTAGTCACCTGCTTCGAGGTCGGTTGTATCAAGAACACATCGCGCGATCTCAGGTACGAGCAGATCGATGCCAGGCAGTCTGACGAATCCGAAGTACTCAGGCCCTAGACAATCTGCTTCAGCGCTGGCACACGTCCAGATCTGCACAGGCTCGAAGTCTGCGGTGGCATGGAAGATCTTGAATCCGACTGTGAACGATCCAGCCGGCGTCACCCCCGTGTTGATGACGGTCGACGACAAGACAAGCGGCTCCCCACGCTGGACGATCGCATCAGGTTCGGTCTCGACACCGATGATCGAAAGATCGGCTCCCAAGATCGTGATCTGTGTAGCGAACACGTTGTTCTGTTCATTCCGTTCCTGGACCTGGCCAAAGGAACTTGGCCCGAGCGCGGAGTCGATCTCCATCTGCACAAGATACAGACCCGGCATCAAATCGCGCGTTTCCAGTAGCACAGGAATCTCGGCCGTATCGCCAATGGCCAGCGATCGAACCTGCATGTCGGATGCCGGCGAGAAGTAGGCGGTTCTGAACTCCGCTGATTGCCCCACCTGCTGGGTACTCGCTGCAGCAGCCGCATTCTGATAGGAGAATCGGACGAAGAAGTCGCCGGCGTCAAGATCGCCAATGTTGGTGATCGTCGGAGTCAGCCGAATCGTCTGTCCGCGGTGGACCTGTGTCGATGGTTCCACGAGAAGAGGTTGCATGTAACTGAATGAAAGGTCAGGCAGCCGCGCTGCCACCAAGGTCAACGAGGTGACGAGCTGGTTATTCGCCTCATCCAACTCGCTAATGACTGAGCCGGAATCCACAAGGACACGAATCTCGTAGACGCCTGGCTGCATCAGTACGACGGGAAGAATGCCCACGAGCTTCGATTGCATGCCCGCAGCCAAATCAAGGTCAGAGCAGCTTGAGATGCCACTACATGGGAATGCTTCCCAACGCAGGCCGCCCTTCACACGATAGGAGAACGTCACATCAAAGCTCGAAGCGGCAGCGCGTCCGGTATTTCGTACGACAGCCGACACGGTCACTGTGTCTGTTCGCCCCAGTTCAACTGGCGAGGCGGGACTCAGTTCAAGACTCTCGGGATGCAGTTCGGGCTCGCGCACGCCGGGCCCAAGAATCGTGATGGTGCGAGAGATGGCGTTATTTGCCTCATCGAGTTCGGGAAGCGCATCGCTGGGATCTACGATGATCTCGATTCTGTGCACTTGCGGGGCGCCTAGCAAGCCGACGGCATCTGGCGATAGAGTCGCCTCAACGATTGTTGACAGCCCTCGTCCTAGCAAGGGGATTTGCACGATCGCGAATCGAACATGATCGATGTAGAAGCCCACATCGATGTTCTTGGCTGTGCCCTCGCCGCCATTGGCAATCCGCGCTGTGACAAGCAATTGTTCGTCCAATCGAAGCACGCTTTTGTCGAAGGCAAGACTGGTCGGATAGAGATCAGGTGAGAGTAGCGTCAGTGCCCCGGTGATGGCATTGTTGGCTTCATCTTGCTCAACGACCTGGTCGTCAGGATCCACCTGCACACTGACGGCATAGGTCCCTGGATCGAGACCCAACACGAATGGATCGAACTCGCCGGTCACATCGACTGTGCTTCCAGCCGGCAAGGCGAATAGGAATTGGCGATCGAACTCGATGCCGTCTAGTAGAAAGGCAACAGTAAATGCGCCTGCCTGAGTCGACGTGGGATTCTCAATCGTCGTGGACACGTTCCACGGCAGCATGTCATCCACGCTTTCAGGATTGGTCCTTGTGTAGGCGAGGCTCACTGGCTGTAGGTCAGGCCGTCCCAGACTCGACTGGATGAGCAGGAACGCTGTCTGCAGCTCGTTGTTGAGCTCGTCGACCTCTGAGATCTGATTGAGAGGATCTGCAGCAATCCGGATCTCATATGCTCCCAGATCCATATCCTGAGTCGGTAGCGTGAACGTCACCTCAAGATAGTCTTCTTGGCTCGATGCCAACACTGCGTCATCGATGATCTCAACCAGAGTCCAGCTGCTTGATCCGCTCATGGGGCGGTAGAAGAGGCCCACACTGACTGGATCTGCGTTACGCTGACCAGTGTTCATGACTCGAGCGTGTATCTCAATATCTACGCCTCGCGTGATCGAAGAAGGGGGATCAAGGGTAATCGTCGTAACGTGTAGCTCGGCGAGCTCCTCTACCCCCTGAACGATGAGACCACACACGAGCAGGAACACCATCGTTAGGATAGCTCTCTTCAACATCCTTGCCTCCCTTCCATACAGCACGTTCTACACCTTCTTATCGAATGGATTCAACTTTGTAGACCCAACCGTCGTCTGCCCCGAAGTAGTAGATCCTAAACAACCTCATGCCGCTTGCTGTTTGCCTTCGCACCTCATCAATCGCCGTGTTTGCGGTTGCCGCAGATCCGTGACTGAGAGTAGAGTTCACGGGGAATGCAGGCACACCGTCGGCACTGAGGATCGTAAGAGTACCGGTGCTATCTGCATAGAACAGACGGCCAGATCGTTCGTCGATTGACGGGATCGATAGACGTCCGCTTGCATTGCTTTGATACGTCCATTGAAGTGCTCCCGCAAAGCTGAGTGAGTGAATGGATCCATTCTCAACAGCAAGGTAGATGGGATCCACGTCCCGCTCATCAACAGTGATCGATGTGATGGCGCTGCCCAGTGATCCCGTTCTGGGGTAACGCCATGTGTCAAGAATCTTCATCCCGACGCCTGAGATGTTCTGACAGAACGTCAGTGCGCGAAGAATGCCAGCCTGTGTCCCTACATAGACGCCGCTTTCTCCAATGGCGAGCGTCGAGGGTGTGCCTGCAAAATCGGTCACAGCACATTGCGGGCTGAGATTCGCATCGAATGCGTAGAGGCCTGTCGATGTCAATGCGTACACGGATCCGTGCACTGTCTCGAAATCAAGATCGATGAGAGCACCGACAAGACTCACCTGAGTAAGGATAGATAGGCCCACGTCCAACTTGAAAAGCTGACTAGACGTGGCGACATAGAGTGCGTTCCCGTCACCAAGAACCAGATCTACCACGCCGCCGTTCATTGCTTGCGACTCAGTCAGCAAGTCGCCGGTTGCGAGGTCGAGGGACAATATGCGCCCATCGGCACTGCCGAGATAGGCGACGTCTTGGACACCGAACACTGTCACCATCTGCGTAATACCCATATT
>SPBW01000146.1 GCA_004525685.1 Candidatus Atribacteria bacterium | reverse complement strand
GCGCGCCTGCTTTGGGAGCAGGAGGTCGCTGGTTCGAATCCGGTCTCCCCGACCAGGAAAGGATTTGATTGTGACAGATCAGGCTTCTCGACTTTCTCTATACAGGCAATGGCGGCCCCAGACGTTTTCAGAGATCGTTGGACAAGAAGCCATTGTCCAGACACTGCGCAACGCTGTGAGTGCGCAAGAGGTTGCTCATGCCTATCTCTTCTCAGGAGAGCGCGGCATCGGTAAGACCTCGGCAGCACGCATCCTCGCCCGCGCAGTCAATTGCCAGAACTCGTCTGATGGTGAACCGTGCAACACATGCCCAAATTGCGTTGCCATCATGGGGAATCGATCGCTGGATATCGTCGAAATCGATGGTGCGTCGAATCGTGGCATCGATCATATTCGCCAACTTCGCGACGAAGTCAACTTCGCTCCGACGGACCTCAAGCGCAAGGTCTACATCATTGACGAAGTTCACATGCTCACCAATGAGGCGTTCAATGCGTTGCTCAAGACACTAGAAGAACCACCTGCGCATGCGATGTTCATGTTCGCGACAACAGAGCCGCACAAGGTTCCCCGCACGATTATCTCTCGGTGCCAGGCGTTCGATTTTCGCCGCATTGCGCCTGGGCCCATTGCCCAGCATCTGGCATCGGTTGCTGCATCCCTTCACGTAGAGATCTCAAGCGAGGCGCTATCGTTGATTGCACAGCGTGCCAACGGTGGTATGCGTGATGCGTTGGTCATGCTAGAACAAGTGACCAGCTATGGCGGCGATACGATTTCAGCAGACACCGTACTCGATATGCTCGGGTTGGCAGACCGCTCCGTACATGAGTCGTTCTTGAAGGCCATCGAAGAGGGCGATCAGATAGCGGTCATGGCAACGATTGACCAGCTCGTCGATCGTGGCAAGGATCTTGAGATCTTCCTCTCCGATGTCATCGGCGTACTGCGCGATCGGCTAAGAGTGGCATCTCCCCACGCGTCGATGATGATTCGGATCTCGCAGGGGCTGCTAGATATTAAGGCGGATCTGTTCAGGTCTTTGGATCGAAGGGTGCGTCTGGAGATCGGTGTCTTGGCGCTGACCGAATCGCTCCGCAGTGTCCTCTCTGCGCGAGCCGATCGGCTGCCGCCGGCGGCTACGCCGCCGACGGTGAGTAAGCAAGCAGAACCTGCGCACACGGAGACCATTCCTGCAACAGACCTTCCAGCCAAGACGCAAAGCACTCTCCACGCAGCGTCAGTGCGGCAGGCAGCATCCGATCATCAGGAGAAGACGCTTCCTCAGCAGACGACAGTAGCGCAGGAGAAGCGGGCGGTACCCGAACCCGTGATGCCAGCCGCTGTCAGCGCCATGCCGGCCGAGTTCAAAATGAAGTGGGACGGCATGCTGAAAGAAATCCAGCAAGATCGAATCGCCATTGCCGCGTTTCTCATCGAGGGATCTCCATCTGTTGAGGGCGACAAGCTCGTCATCTCCTTCCATCCCGAACACTCGTTTCACAAAGACAGCCTAGAGATGCGAGACAACCTGCCTTACCTGGCAGGTGCGGTGCGAAGGCACTTTGGCGATGGCGTTCATGTCGATATTCGAACAGACGATACAGTTTCTCGCAAGCCGCTTCCTCATGAAGTGCTGATGGAGAAGGCGCGCATGGTGTGCGAAGCCGTTGACGGCAAGATCGTGAAGGAGGATTGGTGAAGAATCTAGGTGGTATGGGCAATATCATGAAGCAAGCCAAGCGTCTTCAAGAGGATCTCGAGAAAGCTCAAGCCGAGATCGCGCAGATGAAAGTGGAGGCAACCGCTGGCGGCGGCATGGTGACAGCGACAGTCACTGGACAGGGCGAATTGATTGGATTGAAGCTGGAAAAGGAGATCGTCGATCCTGAAGACATCGACATGCTGACGGATCTTGTTGTGGCCGCTGTGCAGGAAGCACAGCAGCGGGCGCAAGCGCTCTCGCAAGAGAAGTTGGGACCGCTCGCGCAGGGAATGGGGCTTCCCATGATGCCGTAGGTTTCTTAGTTCGGGTTACTCGCCTTCTGATAATGCGTAGGCGAGCCACTCGGGCGCTTGAACCATGGGAACGCGGCCCGTATAGTCGTTCAAAACCGAAACCAGAAGAGGGATTGTGTCCAACGAAATTGCGCAGCTTCTTGAGCTTCAGTCGATCGACCAGCGCCTGACCGAAGCCTCGGAACGCATCAAACGCCTGCAACGGGATCGCGCACGGCTGGAGGACAAGGTAGTCGAGGCTCACCAAGCACATGCTCAGCGCAAAGAAGACCTCAGGCGCCTCGAGCATGCGAGCCTGATGAAGAATCTTGAAGTGGACGAGCTGGATGCGAACATTCGCGCGTATCAACATCGCTTGGATACAGCCATTATCAGCTTCAAAGAGATGGAGGATCTGGCCGCCAAAATCATCTCTGAGCGCAAACGAATCGGGCAGATGGAAGACGAGGCGCTCCAGTCGATGGACGCCATCGGCCGCGAGCACGAAGCGCTTGCGGCTGCCGAGACGGCTCTTACAGAACGCCAAATCGAATTGGATGCTGCCATCATAGACATCGATTCACAGCTTGGCAGCATCGATCGATCCATCGCAGAACTCCGTCTTCAACGAGCCGCGCTTACCGAATCAATGACCGAGTTTCTCCAGTCACAGTATGAAGCCCTACACAGAAAGTTTCCCGACCCCATCGCCGTCGTCAGCCACGCCAGCTGTTCGGGCTGCAAGCTTAAGCTGAGTGGAAGCACCATCGAACGGGCGCGCGGCAGTCTTGGACTTGTGGCGTGCGAGCATTGCTCACGAATCGTCTACGTCGAGTAGACGGATCAATACGCGAAGATCTCGTTATTTCCCTCCTCCTGCAGAGGATGCACTTGCGGATACAATAGGCGCAGAGAGAGCTAAGGGAACGCTGGCGATCGAAAGATTGCCGGAGGAAAGTCCGGACTCCAAAGGGTAGGCTACTGAGGAAATCTCAGCGGGGGCGACCTCGGGAAAGTGCAACAGAGAGCAGACCGCCGATGGCGGATCCGCGAAGTCTACGGACTTCGTTCGGTCCGATCAGGCAAGGCTGAAACGGTGGTGTAAGAGACCACCAGCGCCTCAGGTGACTGGGGCGGCTTGGTAAACCCTAGCCGGAGCAAGGCCAAATAGGAAGGCGTTTGAAGGCGACCCGCCTGATGCCTTCGGGTAGGCTGCATAGACAGATGTTCCCTCACGACAGAATCCGGCTTACCGGCTCTCTCGCCCATTCTCATGAAACAGTGGAGTTGGATTGCCCTCTTGCTGATCTACGCTGTCGGCATCGCCTATGCCTCGCATCAGCCCATCAGCGTCGGCGACTCGGCGATCCCTCATATCGACAAGCTGTTCCATCTGATGGAGTTTGGCTTGTTCATGTTCTTGTCGTGGCAGGCGACAGGGCAACGATTGTGGCTTGCCATGATCGTGACGCTGGCTTTTGCAGGCTCGGATGAGTGGCATCAGTCCCTTGTCCCGGCACGGGATGCCAGCCTGCTCGATTTCTTGGCTGACGCTGTTGGAGCATCAGCCATGGCCGCTCTCTTGCGATACAAGGCGGTGTTGTGGCGATTTTTGCGCGTCCGTATACTTGGGCACTAAGCTTGCAAAGGGGGGAATGAACTCATGTGGTTCTTGTTTGGTCCAAATGCCATCATCCTGATCCCGGCGCTGATCCTAGCGATCTACGCACAGTGGAAAGTGCGATCGACCTACGCTAAGTACTCGAAGGTGAATACGGTTGGGCACATGCAGGCCCAAGACGTCGCACAGCGAATTCTGATGGGTGCCATGATCACAAATGTCACCATTGAATCCAGCCAACGACAGCTGTCAGATCACTACGACCCACGCAAACGCGTGCTGCGCCTGTCAGCGCCCGATTCAACCTCCGTCGCAGCGATCGGCATTGCTGCCCATGAAGCCGGGCACGCCATGCAACATGCGCAGAACTACGGCTTTCTCTCCTTGCGCACGAGCATCGTGCCCATCGCCAATTTTGGATCTCAATTGGCGTTCCCCTTGTTCTTCATTGGCCTATTCACAGGGATGCCGGCGCTGGTGACAGCGGGCATCGTTGCATTTGCGGCCGCCGTCCTGTTCACGCTCGTCACATTGCCTGTCGAGTTTGACGCCAGCCGACGGGCCATCGTCGCCTTACGTGGTTCCGGCATCGTCAGCGAAGAGGAATTGGGCGGTGTCAAGGAAGTGCTGTTTGCTGCCGCGCTTACCTACGTTGCAGCTGCAGCGATGGCGGCGCTTCAATTGGTGTTGCTCTTGTCCTCAGGCCGTCGCAGATGAAGCTCTCGCCGTCTCTTCTGTCTGCTGATTTTGGCCGGTTGCTCGACGAAGCGCTCTCTGTGCAGGCGCATGTCGAACGCTTTCACTGGGACGTAATGGATGGCCATTTCGTGCCCAACCTGACGTTTGGCCCACCGGTGGTCAATGCGCTGCGCAATCGATTGGCGCTGCCATTTGACATTCACTTGATGATCGATTCTCCAGCCGTGTATGCGCCGCAATTCGATGTGCGCCCCCAAGACACGATTCTCTTCCACATCGAGAGTGACGATGCCCCTGAGCGCGTCCTGGAAGCGATAGCGCGGACATCGGCCTCAGCTGGCATCACGCTGCGGCCTGGAACGTCACTGCAATCGATTGCCCCGTATCTCGACCATGTCAGCATGGTGTTGGTGATGAGTGTGGAGCCTGGATTTGGCGGACAAGCGTTCATCCCAGAGGCACTGGACCGCATCCGAGCCCTACGGCAACTCATTGGCGATCGGGCGATCGAGATTTCCGTCGACGGCGGCATCAACGCGCAGACCATTCGATCAGTGATCGAGGCTGGCGCAGACATTGCTGTCGCCGGTTCGGCCATCTTTGGCGCAAGTGACCGCGTTGCAGTGATTGCCGAACTCCGAAAGGCCGCGGCATAGGTCACGAACACCAGATGCGTTTGTGCTGCTTGTCCGCATGGGTTGAGAGCATCTGGATTCGTCACGCATCGACGGCCAACTCGCCTCGTCGTTCATTGAAGCGCGCTCCATTGACACGGTGTCGTTCTTCTACGCACCCATCCTCATCGGCGGCCGCGAGGCCGTCCCGGGTGTTGGAGGCGGTGGTATCGAGAAGATTGCCGATGCGATGCGCCTGGAGCGGGTGAAGGTGCGGCTGCTCGGGGAAGACCTGTATTTGACGGGGTATCCTGCAGACGCGCTCAACTGAGCATCATCTGACGGTCGTCTCCGCTGAGTTTTGTGGAGCGAAACTCAAAGGAACTGACTGCCACGCAGGCAGTTCCCGAGTTCAGAATCGTCTTTGGGGGACGAAGCGACGAGATCCAGG
>SPBW01000311.1 GCA_004525685.1 Candidatus Atribacteria bacterium | reverse complement strand
TAGTAGCATCGTCCGCTGTAGTGGGTCTGTCGCAGCATCGGACGCTTGGCAAACGCTTCTCGCTGTGACATTCGATGCCAATGCGCAAGAACGAATTCATCGCCTTCTAATGATTGGTCTTGACGAATAGCCTTCTTAGTGGATCGCAGCAAGATGGGATCACAGCAAGTGCCGCATTGAAGACACGACATGAATCTCCTTCACGCTGACATCGCGCGCTGTCTGTTGAAGTGGAGTGCGCCTCTTGAAAGAAGCGGCCTCGTCCATTGGCAAGACGTGGCGACCGGAATCGTAGTTGATTCGGGCTTGTTTGCCTAGGGCGACTGAAGATACTCAGAACGCGCTATCAAGAGACAGAGACCGCTCTGTTGGGACTCACTTAATCGACATGCTCTCGAATGCCGCCAGGCCGCTTGATCGAAAGGCTTCAACAGGGCGCTCGAAGCCGAAAATGAGTGCTTCAGTCCTTGCCAGTTGCTCGATGAGCGCGAGGCCTGCTTGGGATCCCATCACGAGCGTGGCGGTCGCCAGAGCCTGCGCCTCAGCGGCGGTGGGCGCGATGACCGTTGCACTTGAAGCCGCAGTCGCAGGGTAGCCAGTTCGCGGGTCAAGGATGAACATACCGTCTGTTGCCGACGCGATGGCTTTGTCTGCAATCTGGAACTGTTCAAAGGACCATGATAATCCATTGGGTTTTGTGCCCAACGCATAGGCGACAGTGCCAGCATCGATCAGGGCATGTTCGATACCTGCATCTCGTAGCGTGTTGACGGCGGCATCCAGTGCATAGCCCATGGCAATTGCGTCCAGGACAATGCGTGTGCCCGGCACCAGCGAGACCGACGTCTTGCGACCGCTGCCCAATAGAATGCGATCCATGCCAACATGTCTCTTAGCTGCGGTGATGGACGCGCTCTGGACATCGGGGGCAACATCCTTGAATTGCGCATCTGCTTCAGGATCAAATCGCCACAAGTCGAGCAGCGCACCGTGGGACACATCGAACGCCCCATCGCTCACCTGGTTGACAACGAATGCTAGACGCAGCATCTCCACTAGTTCGTCGGATGCTGCGGGCAAATAGCTTTCCTGGTTGAGTTGGCTGATCTCGCTTGCTTCATCGGCACTTGATGCGATCGATTCGATCTGCGCGATACGGTCGAAGGCGTCACTGATCGCTTGGCTTGCCGTCTTTGCATTCTGATCATAGATCGTGATGGTCACTGTTGCACCGAACACCTCTCGCTGATCGCTCAGGACACGTGGCTGGCCAAAGCCTCCATCAGAGAAAAGGAGCAAGGCTATGCCAAGCGCAGCTGCTGCCATGAGAATCGCCACAACAGTCAGTTTCATTCGTCACTCCTTGTCACAGCTACGCATCGCGTGGTCACGTACTTCCTCAAGTCTTCGCACGGTCATGGCCCATTCTACACAACTTGAGCGGAGGGTCTGAACCTGCCCCCGGCGTCTACTGGAACCATCCTCTCAAGATGCCGTTTGCTCTTGCTTGAGGTCGCGCAATCGGCTTGATCCACGCACCTCTCCTCGTGGCCGATTGAAGGGTGAGAAATGCGCAGCATACGAGACAGGCGCGCCACATGTACGGTATGATGACATGCGCAAAGACGCATCAAGCGCGAATTGGGAGGCACTCATGAGTCGACTTGTTAAGGCGCGGCCGCTCGCATCGACGAGAGCTGTGAAAAGCGAAGAGGACAGAGACACGTATCTTGAGCGGATTGCCAAGTACATCCCTGGCGAGATTCTCGCGGCCTACGTGTTCTTGCTTGGCGTTACGGCCCCCGCATCGCCAGCCCACCGATTCTGGATTGTCCTTGGAATCACGCTCTTTTGTCTCGTGCTCACGCCGCTCTACTTGGCCAGAATGGCAAAGGGCGGCGAGCCGAAGGCTCTGCACCTGACGATTGGCACGCTCGCGTTCCCCATGTGGGCCTACGCCATTGCCGGAGCGCAAGGCGCCTTCATCATCAACGGCGTCGATCTGTATGACTCGATTATTGCGTCGGT